>VXRD01000041.1 GCA_009838845.1 Gemmatimonadota bacterium
CTATTCAGAGCGAAGTCTGAAGCCGCATCCCGCTGCCCTGAACTCGTATATGCATAGACATAATCATCACTACTATCAACCACATAGAATCGGTTGTTCGCATACGTGATACCACGCGGAGTACTGTTTTGACTATTCAGAGCGAAGCCTGAATCTAAAACAACATAGGGACCAGAACTCGTGTACGCATAGACATAATCATCTGTACTATCAACCACATAGAATCGGTTGTCCGCATACACGATACCAGCCGGAGAACTGTTGTTGCCATCCAGAGCAAAGGGTCTATCGATAGGTGTACTTGCCGGTGGCGTCTCACCACCACTGTCACCACCGCCAGAGGGCGGCACCTAGCTGCCGTAGTTGTTGACAAAAATCAGAAAATCGGAAATTCCTATCGTATCATTGCTATCCAGATCGTACTTCGCGTCATAGCCCGCCTCGCCACTGCTTGTCCCGTAATGATTTACAAACAGCAAAAAATCGTCAAGGTCAACCGTTCCATTGCCATCAAAGTCCGGTGAAGGCGTAGAAACTTGCAAATCAACGCGAGCCGTCAGCGTCACGCTCTCAGATTGACCACCCCGACTGAGCTGACCCTGAACCAGCGAAATCGAAGTGCTCGAAAATGTGGCTGTCGTGCGAAAGCGTATTGTGCCCACCAGACCATTATCAACCGTGGCCGACTGCCCTAAAGACGCAAAGCCAATTTTGACAGAGGTCGGATTCGTACCGTGTTCTGGCGGCAAGACATTGGGTGTACCGGGCAACACACTGCCCGCATCAAACCCTTGATACGTCACCTGAGCGGCGTCGTATTCAAAGCGAAGACCAAAGGCAGTCGCATTCTGAATCGTACTGCCAAAGACTTGAATGGAAACATCTTGATCCGCAGACGTATTGACAGACGTCACCGCCTGGTCCCCTGCGGCACTGTCGGCGTCCAGCGACAAAGAAAACGTGTTCTGTGAGGATAGAGACAGCGGATATAGCAACAGCGCGAATGTTGCAGTAAAAACAAATGTAGCAATCTGTTTATGCATAGTTCACCTCCATAAATTTGATGAAAAAATCAGGATGCACATACCAGCGTATAGTCCATATCTGAGTGCATATATGCACAAGCAGGCGTAAGCAGGTAATATCTTGTTCATTGCTATCCCTCTCTTTCTAATGCGAATAATAGGAATAGCACTTGTCATTATGAATGTGGTATTTCTCAACCTGCGGTAGCAAGGTTTAAGTCTTCTCCTCAAAAAAATTTGATCACTGTATTTTGAAGCCGACTGTGACTACCAGATCCGCTCCCTCGAGGTTCCACCGAGCCTCAGCAAGTAGTGATTCGCTGATATCTATTCCGGCACCTATGTTAATTTCTAATTGAGTAGAAGATACCTGTCCAAACAGCCCCGCTGACACCCACAATCTTACCAATCCCATACCACCAAAAAAGTACCATGCTGAAGGCTTATATAACATCAGGGCACTGACGCCTATAGTCCCAACTGTTGGGTCAAAATTGAATATTCCCAACGAGCTTTCTGCCATTACTAAGAGGCTCTCATTATCAAACCTATGCACAGGGACTCCAACATTAACAGATGGCCCGATGGTGTCTCCGATTTGGTCCACATCGAGAATGCCAATCCCACCACCGATCTTCACTTTACTAATACCTATGTCAGCGGAAACTTGCGAAGGTACGACAAAAGCCATCAGGCAGGTGCATACGACCAGAATAAAGCGCAACATATTTTCTCCTTTCACCAATATGGTGTGAAATTTTGTGAAAAAATAATGAACTTCTAATTGCAGCAAAAACAACACCCTTCATTCTTCCTCATCAGGCAGAAATTTTATCCCTACTTTCAAAAGTAATTTTTCGACCTGCAAAAGCCTGTCTCCGCAGAGCACGGGCAGGCGTGATAAGTTTTAAGTCTCGTCCTTCCTTTCTCGTTACATCCCTCAAATGGAAATCCAACTTGATTTTTCAGTCGTGGCTTTTTACATTGTGAAACAGAGCGGGTTACGGCTGCCAAACCGTTCCCTTCTCTGTATGTATTTTGCGGCGGGAGGGCCACAGGTCTGCTAACCAATATAGGCCCTCCGCCGCTCACACAGACGCAATCAATAGACGCCTGCGTTTATTCTTGTTATTAAGTGAGATATAGCTTCGACAGACTCACTCACTGTCGAAGCGGTTTATTTCCCACCGCCTATCTCCCTTATCAGGCTGAATCTATTCAGGCTTACCCCAAATCTTTCGCGATGTCAAGAGATATTAAAACATCGTGCAATTTAATATTGATGTTACGCGATACTCAAGTGCTGATACATACGTTTGTGTCAACTTACAAAAAATTTCTCCTTGTAAAGTCATTTCTGCACGACCGCGTAACATCAGTTTAATCTTAAAAAACATGATAATTTCATTTTGGATAAAGTCAATAATTTTTTACCTATCGGTTAAATATGTCCATAGCTAAACGCATCGCATTATTACGTGGGCAAAAAACCCTTACGCAATTTGCAAGAGAACACCAGACACCCCCGCAAAATATCCATCGATATGAAAAAAGGCGAACTCCTTCTGCTAATTTTTTGACCTCTCTGGCATCTAAAGGAATCAATATCAACTGGGTATTGACCGGTGAAGGAGCCATTTACGTCAAAAAACAGAAGATCAGTAGTATCGCTCTCCTGGCGTCAGAATTGGAGCACTTGCCAGAAGAATTTAGAGAAGCACTGCGGGTAACCGTTCGGGAAGCAGGACAGCCGCCCCCTCCAGGCCGCAAACTACATCTGACTGTTTGGTGTCACAAGGTATTGCGAAAAGCCCAGGATGAAATTGACCGTTTGTTTGGTACGTGAAAGTTGTAATCAAGCAGGACAGCGGAGAGGGCTACAGGCTCGTCAACCGTGAAGGCCCTCGCCTTCCCACAGACAGAACAGATACCTGCGGGTATGAGAAGTATCCTGACTAAAAGAGTATATCGAGCATCAACCACACATTCAATTGGCTCTCTGTTTCTTTCTTTTTCACCTCATAGGGGATATTCAGGCGTGACAACAGGTATGGGATGTGGTCTTTCTTCGACCTCGTTTTTTTCAAAACCCCACTGGTGTCAGCATTGCCAAATGCAGGTGGCGTGGGCTGTGGCTCTCTAAACGCGATTGATTGCATCATCCACACGGGAACGGCTTTGCCCTTGTGCTTCGCTGGCTCGAACCGCCATTGGGATAGCGCGTCTATCGCGGGCTGGCGAAAGATATTCACGCCTCTCAAAACGCTCACATTACTCACCGAGCCATCCACATTGACCATGAATTTCAAAAAGACTCTGTTATTGAGACCCGCATTTTTGGCTATCTCGGGATATACAGGATCAACATCGTGCAGGACTTCGGGCATTGTCTCAACCATATAAAAATCGAGAACCTCACTCGCATCAGCAGATATAGACAGTGAATCTACCATAGCCGTCTGAAGCATCTCCGTGTCCTTCTCACGACTGTCATCAGGACCAGATGTGGGAGACGAAGGCTGTTGTTTCGGTATGCGTTCGAATATTTCTTTTTTCAAAAGGGGATCGGGCATTTTTTTCGCTTTTTGTTCCCCCTCGTCCGCTTTTGCCCATACATCCTGATCTCCGATATCCTCCTCTGGAAACACAGGTATAACATCATCTACAGGAATGGCCTCTCGCCAAATTGCGGGCTTTTCCCCAAACTCATCCAATTCCATAACCTCAACACTATCCACAGACGCAGGCGTCGGTTCCCCTTTTGAGACTATTGGGGGAGGGAGCGTATAGGCTTCTCGGATCGAAAAGGGCACAATCGCCAGACCTATGAAAATGGAAATTGCCAACTGCGATTTGGACCGTTTTACATTGCCCTCCTTGAAATTAAGGACATGCTCCAGGCGTTTCTTGAGCGCAGTTCCTCGCTCGTTGAAATACAGCGCACTCGGCGCAGGGCGTCTATCGACAAAACCGAACAACAGCCGCCCGTATTCAGCAGGCGTCAGATTCGTCTCGCGCAACACCGCCTCGTCACAGCGCAACTCTCGCAAAAAATTCAGCCTTCGGTTCAGCAGCCAGACCAGCGGATTTATGCAAAACAGCATCATTGCAATCGCCTGGAAAATCAGCACCCAGATATCGCGATTATCGCGATGCGCCAACTCGTGTGCAACAACGCCGCGTAACTCCTCGGGCGACCAGGACGACCAATGCGATGGCAAATACAATCTCGGTTTTACAATACCGACCAAAAGCGGAGAACGCAGACTGGCTTTGGCATAAACCTTCACATCCTGCGCCTCGTCCAGCGATTCCACCTCCCTCGCCAGATCAACCGGCACTGCCACACTGAGCGCGCGGTGAAACGCCGCATTCTTCCACAACGTCACACCCGCCCATACCGCAACCGAAACACCCCACAGGCAAAATAGATAAAACGCCAGTGGGAGCGGTGCAACCTGCACGGGTGCAACAACCTCATATCCAGAAACCACCTCAACATAAACCGGTCCAATCGGCACATCATTGGATACTGTCAAAAACTCGGGCAGCGGAATCGCGTAAAAAGGCGGTACAAACACCTTTGCTAATGCCAGCAAATAGAGGACATACCGCAACCGCGTATCCAGCGACATCCAGCGATCCACTGCCCATACCAGCAAAATGAATAGCGACACTTCGACAAAATGCACCGCATAGAGCGGCCACCACGCCTCGGCCAAACGGATCAACGCATCCATTACGCGCCTCCCTTCTCCTTCGCCTCAATCAGCGCACGCAACTCATCCAGTTCCTTTCGCGAAAGCTCCCCCGAATCCACGAGATATGTTGCCAGTGCCCCAAAAGAACCCTCGAACATGCGCGACACCAGCGTGCGCGTCTCGTCCTGCGCCACATCTTCCCGGGATAGAGCCGGCGTGTACACATTCACCGGACCGATCTTCTGCCGATTGAGCACACCTTTTTTAAATAGAATATTCATAATCGTCTGCACCGTCGTATAAGCCTTCTCACCATTGGAATAAAGGTAATCGACAACATCGCGCACCGTAACCTGACGGCCGAGATGCCACACGCCATCCATCACTTCCCACTCGGCCTCAGCCAGCCGTTTCTTCGCAGCCATAAAACCCTCCTTGAAAAATACACCTCAATACTAATTACTTAGTAATATACCTAATAGGTTAGTAACAGTCAAGCAAAAATCTCATTTTTATAAAAAAAAAGAGCGGCAGGTTGCAAAAACCCACCGCTCTTTCGAGTGTTCAACACCATCCCTATCTGTACGCTTCTGACTTCTCACCGCCTTTCAAAAGCTTCTGGATTGCGGCTCAAAATCATGCCGCAATGACGGGTGCTATCATTCCAATCTTCTCACTTCACACTTCAACCGGTAACCCGACAAATAACCGACTATACTCATCCGTCAACGGATCGCGCTCGCCCTTTTGCGCTGCGCGGGCAAATACCACACCCGGCTTTTCCGACCTGCGCGCCCGCGCCAAAACGCCATACCCACCGGGCGCACTTTGCGTTTCCAGATCGCTCTGAATCGCCAGCATCTCCGCCAGCGCATTGGCCAACCCCCAGCGCGCACCAATCGCCCGCGCAAAAAGCTCCTCTGGCGTCAGCCCCTCCCTGAAACCGTGCTTCAGGGGCGTAAACCCACCCTGATCATTCCGCGTCACGCCCTGGGGAGCCACATAAAGTCTAACCTGTTGCCAATTGGCACGCGCACCACATTCCACCAGAAGCGCGGGAATCCCGAGATCATCGTCGTCATATTCGCGAAGCTGTGCCAACACAGCCGACACCTCATCGGGATAATCGCGCCAGACATCTGGGTCATCGCCCTCTGGCGGATCGGGACAGTCGAGCGACGAACCGATAAACGCACTCATCGACGCACCTGTCTTACGCGCGGCATCAAACCCTCTATCCCACAATCGCGCTGCCAGATCCAATGCAGCCTTTGCGCCATCGCGCGCCATTGCATCTGCCATCCAGTCCATCACCTGATGCTTATCGACAAATAACCCCTTGCGCTCAACCTCATCACCGACAATCTCCGCAATCTCCTGCAACCCCTCGTCCGTCATACTCATATACGCCAGACCAAACAGCGCGTCGTGCATCGGGTGTACCTTCTCGCGTGCAATTAGTCCCGGATCCCGATTCAGATGCGCTACTGCCGACAGATGCTCTTCAGCCGACCGCTGTCCCTCTTCAGTCACCGGCACAAAAATCGCCACCTGATCGCCGTCAAAATCCATATTCATCATCTTGCAAATCGCCACACTCACGCGCACCGCATCATCTGCCACGCGCACCGGACGACACGCCACAAAAGCCATTGGCGAAAACGCGGGATTGCGAAGCACCACAGTCCATAACTTAGCCATAGCCGCATCCAGAGCTTTCTCTGCTTTTCTCGACCGCCTATCCACTTCTTCAGCCCCCACCTCTCGCGCGGCAAACGGCCCAAACAACGTCCACGCCATTTCTTCCGGCACACCGACCTGATCGTATCCCAATTCGGGTGCGGGCACAGTCACCGAACGCCCGCTGAACAACGCGCGCGCCTGAAATTGCAAACGCGACAACTCGCAAAATGCGCGAACCCGCTCAGACAGCGTCTCAACCGCGCGGTCCACCAGCACATCTGGCGCACCATTGGCAATCATCTCACTCAAGCGGTCATTAGCCTCTCGCAATGCGCGGGGCACATCTCTTCCGCTCACATGTGTCAATGAATGCCCCGGCAACCACGGATGCGGAACCGGACGCGCAAGCGCGACATCCCCCTCGCGTTTCAACGAAAACTCAACGCCGCGTTCATCCAACGCAACAGCCACCCCACCTTTCGACAAATGCCCAATTAGCGCATCAAACTGAGGGGACGGCGTAGTGGGAGCAACGGGTCCCGCCACGACGCGATCAGATAGAGTATCGGCATCATCTCGATCCACTGCGCACGTATTGAACAAATCGTCAATCACTCCAAAAGCACCCGCTTCTCGCAACGCCAAAAACTCAGTCTCACCCAACCCTTGATCGCGTTGACCCGGCTTTACACCCATGTGAATTTTATCTGCAGCCAGATGCAACGTGCGCCCCCAATACACCCACCCTACAGTGGTGCGGCGCGGCAGTGTTTCTCCATTCAGCGTCAGCTTCTCCATACCATCTTCTACCAACCCATTAGCACTCAAACGAGCGCGTATCTCATCGTCTTTAGGTGCATTGAGCGCGGGAATAATAACCGGCTCTCCTTCGGCCTTTGCAATGCGTCCGGCCACAGCTTCGCGCAACTGTCCAATATTCAACCGAGACGGCAAACCACACACACTCACAATAAGCTCCACAGACGTACCATCCGACAGTTTGGGCATCTGTTCATCTCGCAAAATGCGCGACACCACCCCCTTAAAACCGTGTCGATTGCTCAATTTATCGCCCGGCACAACGCGATTGGGTAGCATCATCCGGTTCGCGGCCGATTCGCTCATCACAACCGCATCTTCGTGTGTATCACCATTCCACGCCATAAAGGCGGTCAGCAAATTGTACCCCGTCCAAAAATGCGGATCGCGCGGTTCACACCCCGTTTGCACCAGCGCGGGTTCCGACTCCAGTGTTTTGCCGTCATATTGCGCGTGATACGCGTGCCACAAACCCTGCTCATCGCGCTGCATATCGGGGCTTGGCGCACCAATCCACTGCCGCATCATATTCACACCCATCAAAACGCGATTGGTATCATTGTGTTCCAAAAACGGAACCACCGAAGCACCTATGCCCAGCCGTTTTTCAGGCGCATCGTCTTCAATCACCAGCTTGCCATCGCGAATCGTCGCCCCCTGAGCCACCTCTAAAATCCGCGCGAGATTCGGTCCCTCGGGCGTGCAATAAGGACACACGCGCCCATCGTGTGACGGATGATAGCAATTCTCTATCCCCTCATCGGCCTCACCGATAATTGGGATCAACGTCACCCGCCGCAAATGAACGCACATATCCTGCAAATTGGTCGCTTGCAAAGACTGTGATGTGGGTTCTTCCATAAAAAATGTGTGAATCCAATCTCCCAACGGCAACCACGTTTCAACGGCATCTCCCAGCATCTCTGGCATATTTTCCAACCGCTCGGCAATATAATCGCGCAATTGCTCCCCTACACACCGAATCTCAGCCCGCGCCAAATCCACATCAGTCGGCGCGGGAACCACCGTTAGAAAAAAGCCATCTACCTTAAACCGTCCCCAATCGTCGGACTGAGGGATATCTTTGTACACAACCTCTTGTCCCCCCTGAATCGCGAGATGCAATTCACAGGTATATTCATCCACTGACACCACCCGATACCCCGCCAGCGACACCCGATTTGCCAACAATTCGGGCAACCCCTTTTGCACAAACGCATCCCACGAAATTTTATGCCACGGCGCCTTTACTGAAAGACTCATCAAATTCCTCCTATTTTATTGAAGGGAAGGATAAATACAATTCGACCTCTCCCGTATTTCAAAGAACCTCTCATCATACTGGGCTTTATACATTTCAGAGAACAGCCCACGTTGATCAATGAGTTGTGAAACCGTACCCTCCTCTACAAGCTCACCATTCTTTCCAACCACCAGGATTCGATCAGCATCGAGTATTGTTGATAAGCGGTGTGCGATAACCAGCGTGGTCTTCCCCTTTCTCAACTGCTCCAATGCTGTTTTTACACTTGCTTCTGTAAGGGCATCCAAAGATGCTGTCCCTTCATCTATCAACAGCACATTGGGCCTTCGGACAAATGCACGCGCAATCGCGATTCTTTGCCGCTCGCCGCCCGACAGAGATTGCCCATTTTCCCCAACAATTGTCTCGTATTGATCCGGGAATTCCAAAATATCACGATGTATTTGCGCCTGCCCTGAAGCCTTCGTCATTACATCATAAGTCGCACCATTGAGTTCCATTGGGTATAGAATATTTCTTCCAATAGTTGTATTCCAGAGAAACGGATCTTGCGGGATAAGACATAGATGGTCCCGCACGTACTCAAGAGGCAGCTTAGAAATCTCAAGTTCACCAAGCATGATCTTTCCTGAATCAGGTTCGTAGAACCGCAGAAGCAAATCAAAAATTGTGCTCTTTCCTCCCCCGCTGGGACCGACGATGCCAATGAATTCTCCCTCCTTTATTTCAAAAGTCATATTCTTGATTGCGAATCCGCGATTGTATCCAAATGAGACATTCCTGAAAGCAATATGCACCCCCCCACCGGCGTCAAGTACCGCACCAGAGCGATCAGCAATTGTCTCCTCCCTTCTCATCTTCAGCACATCATTGAGCTTGTCAAAAGAAATCTTGACTCTATGTAGATCTACATAGACAGAGAAAGCACCTTTCAGAGCGGCATACGCTCTGGGAACGTACGCCATAAATGCAACCAATGTCCCTATCGACATACTGCCATTCATGATTCCGAATGCCCCAAAACCGAAAAGAATCCCGATAACGACGCTATTTATAACCTCATTGGGAAAGGCAACAACAATGTGATGAAAAGCAATCGTTTTGAGCTTCAGGGTCTTGTGCTGTCGCAGCCAATCTTGCCAGAAGCGTCTTTCTCGAGATTCGCCGGAAAGAGATCGCACTGTCTTGATGCCAGCAAATGTCTCCTGGAGAAATCTGTTTCCCCTCTCTACGTGATCTGAAAAAGGTCTATCCAAAGATTCGGACTTTCTGGTAAGCTTCCGGGTGATTGCAAATGTAACCGGAACTGCAACCATTGCGACAGCGGTCAGCCTGTAATCCATCCAGAGCATCATTCCCAAAATACCTAGCAGATTTATCCCGCTATGTGCGAGTGGCAAGACACGTTGAGAAATAAACATCTCACCTATTTTCGCTGACTCAATATTTATCCGATAACTGAGGTCAGCGGTCGGTATCTCCTGCAGATCTTCAACTCTTGCACGGATAACGTGCTCAAAAGCAGACTTCCTTAATCCTCTTGATACCTGTTCCCCAATCCAGACACGGAGATACTCATGCCCATAAGTTATTGCCAAGCCCAAAAGTGGGATCAGCACGACCCCCAAAATGCAATAGACACTGAGTTGCATATCTCTATCTGGAATCGCTTGATCAATCAGGATCCTATAGATGACGGGAACAAACAGAGCGGGCACCACAGCGATTAGCATTGTTAAGAGGGTCAAAACTACGCGCCACTTTTTTTCTAAGAGCTTCGCCAGAACAATCTTCCCTGTGTCTGTAGCTAAGTAATATGAGAGTCCTGTTAGCATAATCTCCCCTTTTATCTCTGTTCCTCGGTGTGAAACGCTCAAATGAACTGCTACTGCTGTTTACCCCCTCCCATACCTCCGCCCCCATGCCTCTGCGAGTTGCTTGCGCGCGTGGAACAGCCGCGATTTCACCGTACCTTCTGGAATCGCCAGCCGTTCAGCAACCTCTCGAAGCGCCACATCTTCTTCGTACACCATCTGAAATATCTCGCGTTTTTCCTCTGGCAACGCATCGATCAAAGCCTGCAAAATGCGCCGTTGTTCAGTGCGTTCTAATTGCACATCGGGTCCCAGTGCAGCCCGATCGATCATCCACCCCGGAACGGGTTGCTCTTCATCCTCCTCATCGTAAAGCGAAGGCATTTCAAGAGGCTGTTCGCGGCGGCGACTTTGGCTTCGCAATTGATTCAGCGACAGATTTCTCGCAATCCGAAACAGCCACCCCCTAAAAGACCCTTGCCCCGACCATTGATCGGCCCGATTCCAAACTCTGAGAAAAACCTCCTGTGTCAAATCATCTGCTGCGATTGGATCGCGCGTCACCCAACGCAGATTCTCGGTCACCTGTGCCTGATAGCGCGCAAACAGAATTGCAAAAGCTTCTTGATCCCGCGCCACAATTCGCTGCATCAAAATCGCGTCCGATGGTGTCAAAAAATATCCTCCTGTGGGAATCGACACCGCCCAATGCCCGAAGGTTCAAAAAAAAGCGCAGCCCTTCAGGACTGCGCTTCTATTACAGATATGCCTTGTGCCTCTCACTCCTCGTCTTCAGGCTGATCTGGCAACAAAAAGACCCCTGTGAAAGGGCTGAAAGACACCTCCTCTAAAAATTCAATTTCCGCCTCAAAATCGCGTCGAATCGCCAGGCGATCTTCCGTATCTTCAACACTGGTCTCGAGCTGTCGATCCATCAACTCAAAAACCTTACTTCGCACCTCCTCCCTCATCTTCCCTTCTTCAAAACATCTCTGGCGAAATGCCTCAATCTGCACATCCGATGGCAAAAGCGATTCCATATCTAATGCCAGTGCCAGAATGAGATTGCGCAGCAATCCGTCATACGTGCGTGCTTCAACAGCCATTTCTACCTCGGTCAGCGCAGCTTTGGGAATAGACCGCAAAAACGCAAGCCGCCTGAGCGCATCCTGATAAGCCGCGTAATCGCGCTTTGGATCGACCAACTGGGATTCATCTTCCTCGTCATCCTGGGGACGCATCCACGTCTCTGGCACCGCGGTTGCCCAGCGGGCTATCGCGCGATATTCGGACTGCAAAAATTTCACTTCGGGCCGCAGCAACAGCGCCCGACACATCTGTGCCATTTCTTGCAAACGAAAAAATGCGATCTCATACCCGCGTTTTCGACACGCCTCAAACTCTCCTTGCGCGATAATATCCACAGCCTGGTTTAAATCACTCTCTGCACGCGCCTCCAAACCGAGATCCATAGAAATTAGCGCCTGCCGCACCCCGTGTTCCAAATTCTCACGCCTGATTGCAATCCCTGACCGGTAGCGCTTGCCATAGTGCAAACCCTGCAAGCGCAAAAAGCCCAAAAGCGCGTCCCCAATATTGGGTGGCAACTTTTCAAAGCGCGTCCCCAATTCAATGACCTGCCCCACAAAACTCTCGGAATCAATGCGAAACCGACTCAAATCCAGCGTGGCAAGCGGATTTTGCACAGAACGCTGTTCACTGTTCATCGTGCCTCCTCTCCCACGCCCCGCGAATGACGGACCGCATCAAATCGGCATCCGCATCGAAAAGTGCATCCAGAACACCTCCGACAACGGGATCCTCTATTATCGTACTCGGCATTTCACCCACAGCAGCGCCTTCGGAAAAGAGTTGGTGCCGGTAAACCTGCGCACCCGCAGCCCCCACGACCTCATTCATGCGCATATCCTTTACGTATGGAATCAGGGCTTCTTCGAGCAACCCGGGATCCACACTGTTCAGCAATTCAGCGCATTTATTGGCGTCCCCCAGCATAGATAGTGCCCGAAGCCATTCAAACGATACCTTTGACCGGACCTCGGCACTGTCCATAGGCTCTAACGTATCTTCCACAGCGCGCTGAAAAGTACCCGGTGTCATAGCGCGTATCAAATGCGTATTAAACCCCTGCCGCTCCGGGTCATAATCAATCAGCCCCGTCAACATCTCTGTAGGCAGATGCGCCACCACATCTGTCGAATAGCCCGGATTGCCATCTTCATCCATACCCGTTATCGACAGCATATTCTCTGGATCTTCATCCAGAACAACGAGCGCGGCCTGCGCTTCAACCGTCAAAGTCTGCACCAGTGCCCTGGCATCTTCTTTTTTTCCCTCGCGAAGCAGCTCGCGTATCCGGCCACTCTGCTCTGCCAATTCCATAAATCCAGTTGACCATTTACCGACGACCAATCGGTCTTCCTGAACCTCAATGGGTTTCACTTCGGGTTCTTCTTCATGAATCTCAGTACCCGTCAAATGAGATTTGAGACGAATCTTCCCCCTTTCTACTTTGTCCTTACACGTCACGCACAGGCGCGTGTAGGGAACGGCCTTGAGGCGTTCTTCTGAAATAACCGCCTCGCAAATGACACACCTCACCCCCGTCCCGCCATCGAGCGGCTGTTGTGTCATATTGCCCTCCATTGGCGTTTGAGAACCCTCCGCACACATTGCGGAGACGACAGAATCACAGCGGAGATAAATGTAATCGAATAAACTCGGAATGTCAATCTTTAACTTACTGTTTATCAAAGATTTACAAACTTGACAAACAAGGCTAAATTTGTTATATTAATACCGTTGCCGAAGAGATCACATCCGATCCCTTCGGCATTTTTATTGCGTCGCAATAAACAAAGGCCCGATTCAAAAATCCCGATCGAGTTTTGTTATTTTTTAACGAACACAGCATCCCGTTTCCTATCGGAACAACATACTGATATCCAGTGCCTTAACCGAATGTGTAAGCGCACCCACTGAAATAAGATCCACGCCTGTTTCTGCAATTGCCCGCACGCTATCTAAGGACACATTGCCCGAGGCTTCCAACTCAGGTCTTTTGCCTTTTAATTTTCGCACCTTTTCCACAGATTCACACATTTCATCCAGGCTCATATTGTCTAACATCACGCGATCTGCCCCTAAAACGAGAACCTCATCGAGTTCCGAAAGCGTTTCCACCTCCACCTCCACGGGCACTTCTCGGCCTTCAAAATCCATCCCCTTCCACACCGAAAGCAGTGCCGGTCCAATGCCATCCGCCGCCTCAATGTGATTCTCCTTCATCAGCACCATATCGAACAACCCCACCCGATGATTCACACCACCGCCTGTAGAGACAGCATATTTGTCTAATAATCGCAATCCCGGCGCGGTCTTGCGCGTATCCAGAATCCGCGTCTGTGTCCCTTTTATGGCATCTACAAATTGTGCCGTCATGGTAGCAATCCCCGACATGCGCTGCAAAAAATTCAACGCGACGCGCTCGCCTGTCAACAGCCCACGCGCAGGACCAGAAACCTCAGCCAAAATATCGCCATCCGCAACGCGCTCGCCATCTTCGACATATGCCTCAAATACAATCGCTTCTTCTACGGCTTCAAATACCCATCGCGCCACATCCAATCCCGCAATCACGCCATCTGCCCTCGCAATAATTTTCGCCTTCGCCTGCTTTGTCAATGGCACGGTCCATTTTGTCGTAATATCCCCATCCCCCACATCTTCTATCAGTGCCCGCTCGATCACTGGCATAATATCTTCGCGCTTTAACATGTCAAGATCCCCTACGCCACCTCTGCCTTTAACCTTGCAATCTCATCGCGATATTGTGCTGCCTTCTCAAACTCCAAATTCTCAGCCGCTTCGCCCATCTTGCGCGTCAATTCTTCAATTATATCCAGCCGATTGGCTCCGTCCATATACTCTGGCGATTCTTCGGCAACCAATGGCAACTCATCTGCCTTCTCATCTGCCACAGCCGTCGTCTGGAGAATCTCTTCTCTGGTCTTGTAAAGCGTCTCAGGCGTAATGCCGTGTATAAGATTATACTCCTCCTGCAATGCCCGGCGGCGATTCGTCTCATCGATGGCGCGCTGCATCGAATCCGTCACCTTATCCGCATACATAATAACCGTACCTCTGGCATTCCGCGCGGCTCGTCCAGCCGTCTGAATCAACGACCGCTCCGACCGCAAAAATCCTTCCTTATCCGCATCCAGAATAGCGACCAGCGACACCTCTGGCAGATCCAGCCCCTCGCGCAACAAATTCACCCCCACGAGCACATCGAACTCACCCAAACGCAAATCCCTGATAATTGCCACGCGCTCGAGCGAATCGACATCTGAGTGCATATAGCGTGCCTTGATACCCAACTCGCGCATATACTCCGACAAATCCTCTGCCATGCGCTTGGTCAGCGTCGTCACCAGCACGCGATCGCCGCGTTCTACCCGCACCCGCGATTCTTCAATAAGATCATCAACCTGTCCGCGCACAGGTCTCACCACCATCTCGGGATCGAGCAATCCCGTCGGACGAATCACCTGCTCCACCACCACGCCCTGACACTGTTCCAACTCGTAATCCGCAGGCGTGGCCGACATAAAAACAACCTGCGTTGCCTTCTGTTCAAACTCCTCAAAATACAACGGGCGATTATCCAATGCCGCGGGCAACCTGAACCCGTGCTCTATCAACACCTCTTTGCGAGACCGGTCCCCATTCCACATCCCGCGCAACTGCGGAATCGTCACATGGGATTCATCCAGCACAATCAGAAAATCATCCGAAAAATAATCCAGCAACACATAAGGTGCTTCCCCGGGTTTTCGCCCATCGATATACCGCGAATAATTTTCAATACCCTGACAAAAACCAATCTCGCGCATCATCTCGATATCGTAGCGCGTGCGCATCTCCAATCGCTGTGCCTCTAACAACTTGCCCTGATCATTAAACGCCTCCAGTTGTTTGGCGAGATCCACCTCAATCTGGACAATGGCTTTCTCAATGCGGTTGCCACTGGTCACAAAGTGTTTGGCCGGATAAATAACAATGCGGTCGCGTTCCGCAAGCACCTCGCCCGTCACGGGATGCACCTCACTCAACGCGTCGATCTCATCGCCAAAAAACTCCACGCGCACCGGATGCTCGCGCTCGGGCGGATAAATTTCGACCACATCGCCGCGCACCCGAAACGCGGCAGGCTCAAAAGCCACATCATTGCGCGTAAAATGGATATCCACCAGCTTGCGCAACATAGCATCGCGATCCATCTCTGCACCGCGATCCAGAATCACCAGATGATCTTCGTATTCATCCGGATTGCCAATACCGTAAATACACGACACACTCGCCACAATGATCACATCTCGCCGCTCCATCAAAGCACTTGTCGCGCGCAGGCGCAAGCGATTGATCTCATCGTTAATATCCGCTTCTTTTTCAATAAACGTATCCGTCACTGGCTTATAGGCTTCGGGCTGGTAATAATCGTAATAGGAAATAAAATACTCCACGGCATTATTCGGGAAAAAACTCCGAAACTCGCCGTAGAGTTGTGCCGCCAGAGTTTTGTTGTGGGAAATTACGAGCGTGGGCTTTTGAACAGATTCAATCACCTTGGACATTGAAAACGTCTTACCCGTACCCGTTGCCCCCATCAAAGTCTGGTATGACTCGCCATCTCGAATCCCCTGGGCGAGTTCTTCAATCGCCTGAGGCTGATCGCCCGCAGGCTCAAAAGGCGATATCACTTCAAATCGCGGCATAACGATTTCCCCTAAAAAAATCAGTTGTCGGTTCGCGCCTTGACTCACACCTCATAACTACTTTAATTTAGACAGAGAACTACTGAAACGCAAGGTCAACCCCTCTGTTTACCTGCGAGAGAACACACAGGAGCTACCCGTGAAAATTTTTCTCAAAAGCACAATTCTATTCGCGCTTTTTTGCCTGATGACCTGTGGAGGAAAGAGCAATGATACACTGGGACCAGGGGACTCGGGCAATCCTCCTGCTGCCTCTGGCGACACGACATCCGGCAATACGCAAACCTCTGGTTCGATCAATCGCGAACCGCAAGCAGGCGGCAATTTTCTAAGCGACTTCCCCAAAGACAGAATTCTATCGGGCGGCGTACCTCCCGACGGCATTCCAGCACTCACCGACCCCCAATTTGTCGAACTCACATCCAGCGAAGCCGCTTATCTCAGCGATGAAGATCTCGTACTCGGCGTGGTCCTCAATGGCGAAGCCAAAGCCTATCCCCACAACATGGGATGGTGGCACGAAATCATCAACGACGTGGTTGGAGAACACCCCATTGTCGTGAGCTTTTGCCCACTGACGGGAACGGGACTCATATTTAGCGGACAGAGCAATGACCAATCGCGCATCCATTGTGGGGTCTCCGGTTTGCTATTCAACAACAACCTGATTATGTACGACCGTCGTCAACAGGGAATCCTGTATCCCCAGATGATCCACATCCCGGTTGAAGGTGGAACCGACGAATTGCAACTCCTGCCCGTAATCGAAACCACCTGGCGCTACTGGAAACAACTCTATCCCGATTCCAAAGTCATCAGTGCCAATACAGGTATTTACTCGCCCAGCAGATATCAGAGCTATCCCTATGGCGACTATCGGGATCCGAATACCGCGCCGCTTTTCCCCTCCTTCCCCAGTTTGGAAGACAATCCGACCGCAAAGCTATTCCCGCCCAAAACCCTCACACTGGGTATCCGTTTTGGAGAAACAGCCAAAGCCTATCCCTTTCCCACCATGGGGACAGAAGCCGTCATCAACGACATAGTCGCGGATAATGCCATTCTCGTCGTCTATTACCACCAGGAACAATACGCAATACCCTTTAATCGGGTGGTCGATGGACAGACCCTCACATTTGAGAAAGCACTTCCCCGCGATACTGTCTATCCCTTTCTCCTGCGCGACCAAGAAACGGGCAGCACCTGGAACCTCAAAGGCGAAGCCATTGCCGGGCCACTCCAAAATAAGACCTTAGAACAACTACCTTCTCACAATGCCTTCTGGTTTGCATGGGCAACCTTCTGGCAGAATACTGGAATTTATTAGACGGACATGTCCTTCTATGCACTGCTTTTATTGGCTCGCCCTTTTTATTTTTTTACCCCATACCGCTTATGCAGGTGCCTGGACACTCGCAAAAGGCCATCTCTGGGGCAAAATCACAGGTATGGCGCAATCGACAAATGAAGAATACGTGGCCGTTGGGGGCGCAGGTCGCGAACCCGACCTCAACCGCCTCTATGAACCCGGAGACCGCGCGCACTATCGCGAAAATGGGCACTACAATTCACAGGCACTCTTTATCGACCTGTTTTACAGCTTGAGCGATCGCATCGACTTCGGCATACAAATCCCCTACTATCGTCGGGAATTTGAAAACGTCGGCTTCCGGCCAGCGAACATCGCATCGGGTTTTGGCGACATGCGAGGGATTGCCAAAATCAACATTGCACAAAATCCTGTTGTGGGCACAATAAAATTGGGAACCAAAGCCCCCACAGGCAAGTTTCAAAACCAGGATGGAATTATTTCCGCAGGTGAAGGCCAGTGGGATTTTGAATTCATTGCACAAATTGGCCGATCTTTTTGGCCCTTTCCAATGTACTCCAACATCGATATGGGGTATCGCGTCCGCCTGCAAAACAATACCACCAATTACGACCCTGGCGACGAGTGGTTTTTGAACTCAGAAATAGGTTATACTCCCATTAAAAAACTCCTCCTCATCCTCAAATTAGAGGGCATCAAAGGCAGGCCATCTCGCGTATTGGGCCTCAAACTATCCAGCGATGTAAGACGCATTACCTATTTCGCGCCCACGCTCCTCATAGGCCCCTTTCAAAACCTGAGCTTCGAAACCTCGGTGCGCATAACCGCTGGTGGACGCAATTTCCCCGCCGGTCATATATGGACCGCGGGGATTTCATACTCAGGTCTCATGGGCAAAATGTGACGCTACCCCGCGCTCGGATTTATGCATCTATCCACAATGTTCTCGTTTACTTCAACTCCAAACATTTGCAAAATAGCCATCTTTTATTTATTTTCGCACCTGAGTAGTTTGAACAGCGGACTACCGCTGGGCTACTTATGGTAAAACACTTCATTAGAAAGGAGCAACATGACCTCTTTCACGCCACATTCTACCTCGTATATAAAGTTCCTTCTCGCCATCGCCCTCTGTGTCCTTTTACCGCATACTGCTTATGCAGGTGCCTGGACACTGCAAAAGGGCCATTTTTGGGGCAAAATTACAACCTTAATTACATCGACCTCAGAAAGATATGACGCGGCAGGAAATACAGGTGGATTTGGACCAGCCGCTGCAGCAGCTGTATATAATTCACGGTCAGTATATCTCGACTTTTTTTACGGCATAAACGACCGCGTTGACATCGGCTTACAAATCCCCTTTATCAGCAATAAATATGATCACGACAATTTTAATTTTCCAGGTTTTATTGCTCTGGACGCATCGGGTATTGGAGACGTTCGCGGATTTGCCAAAATCAACCTCGTGCAACAAGATGTTGTGGCAACCCTCAAATTGGGCTTCAAAGCCCCAACAGGCGCTTATGACGATGGGCAAGACCCCGCAGGCGCGTATAAAAATGAGGGCATGTCCGTGGGATCGGGCCAATCAGATATTGACTTGATTCTGCAATTGGGCCGGTCTTTCTATCCCGCTCCCGTTTACGCCAATCTCGATCTGGGATATCGTTTCCGCATGGAAAACAGTACCAGCGGATTTAACCCTGGTGAAGAGATAATTTACAATGCCGAAGTCGGTGTCAATCCCACCGACATACTCCTCCTCGCGCTCAAATTAGAAGGCATCGCTGGCGCAGAAGGTAGCAGGGGGAATGACGATATAGGCATCACGTATCTTGCCCCCACAGTGTTCATTAATGTGCATCAAAATCTGAGTATTGAAGCCTCGGTGCGCATCCCTGTTGCCGGACGCAATTTCTTCGGTGGCCGCTTGTGGGGCATAGGGCTTTATTTTGAAAAGTAATCTGTAAATGCACAGCGAGTAAATTTGAGCGGACGGATATTTCGTCCGCTCTTCTTTGTTTATAAAATTACATGCTCGCCGCCCGTACTCAAACGCCCGTGATCCCAGGGCGTAATCCAATCTTCGGCAATATCCATTCCAAATCCCGGCGCATCCGAAGGCACCAGATAGCCATCTTTTGGTACGGGCACGCCCGGCATCCGCGCGACCTCTTCCAGAGGCACACCCACGGGTGTACTCAAATGAAACTCACACAGAGTACACTCGGGCATCGCATAGCAAAAATGCTGTCCATAAGCCGAATTACACCCCCCGTGCGGACTGCTCTTAATACCGGCGGCTTCGGCAATGTGATGAATCTTCACGGCTTCGGTCATCCCTCCGCACCAGTGCAAATCGGGTTGCACGACATCCACACAGCGATTTTCCACGAGCTGGCGAAACGGAATCCGCGTGTGGTGATCCTCACCCGTTGCAATGGGAATCCAGGTCATGGCTTTTTTCAATTGAATATGCCCTTCGAGGTCTTCTGGAAACAGCGGCTCTTCCATCCACTTCAATTCGTAGGGTCTGAGCCTTTCCCCAAGACGAATCGCAAATTCCACATCGTAAGCCATCACGGGATTGATCATCAACTCGGCATTTACGCCCACAGTTTCTCGCGCCAGAGCGACCTTTTCCTCCATAATATTTATACCCGTGATACCCTGCTCGTAATGCACGGGATTCGTAATTTTAAACGCCTCAAACCCAAGCTCAATCGACCAATCGAGATCATCGCCTGTACAATAACACCGAATTTTCTCGCGGGATGGTCCCCCAAGCAATCTGTAAACAGGCTGATCGAGCAACTTCCCCTTCAAATCCCACAGAGCCAGATCAATCGCACTCTGCGCACACGCAGACAACCCCAGCGACCCATGCCTCTTGGAAGCCCGCCACATCATATCGTTGAGATGCTCTGTCGCAAAACAATCTCGTCCCTCCAATAGTGGCGCGTAAAAAGCATCGATCAATGCGGCAACCGGTTCGCCAAATCCCGTTCTGCCCAGGCCCCATGTGCCATCCTCAGCAGTTATTTTAACCCATACGCCCCGCCCGCCAATACCCGGCGACTTGCTCGGCACATCTGGCGGAAACTCCGGATATTTATTCATCGGCAGGCCAATCGGTGACGAATGCCGCCAACTCGAACGGCGGGCGGGCGTTATCGGTTTCTGTTGTGGAATGGAAACATTCACAGCTTCAATGGACTTGATCTTCATAATTCCTCCAATTCATGTATTGAGCATATAGCCAAAAATGAGAAACGCAACCCCGGCCCCCACAACACTACCCACCAAAACCTGAGATACAGAATGAGCCTGTAATACGAACCGTGCCCACGAAACCAGTCCTGCGGGAACAACAGCCCACCAGCTACCATAGAGCGCGACTACCACACCACAGGCAGCCCAAAGTCCCATGGCGTGTAAGCTAATTTTCCACTGCACCGTTATCAAAAACGCGACAGTGCCCAGAACAGCGACACAGACCATCAGCGCATATATCACAGGCGGCGAGTGTATGAGATAAAGAATACCAACACCCACCCAGGAACTCGCGCAATAAAATAAAAGCGGTCGCAGTCGGTCGCGGCGTTCTGGAATAAACAACTCGCTAATCTCACCTCGACGACGCATGTACAATACCACACCCCAGGGCGCGAAAACACTAAAAAACAGCGCGACCAAAACACACAAAACAATCCAGGTACCCGAACCAGACGCCTCAAGGGACACCAGCACAATCACAACCCCCAGCACAAACACGGGATTTAAAACCCGAGAAACGCACATGGCAAATTTCTCTTTATCAATCATGAGTCTTCCCATCATTTTCAGACAAAATAACGAACCCCGTCCAGAAAATCAAAACTCAAGTTTTTGCTCTCGGATACGATACCTTGACAACACCTTTGCATTAAACTATTTTGCTGACATTATCCACTGATTTGGCAAAGGGTTAGAAAAGAGGAGCATAACATGATACCTGAAACAGCCCTGAAAACGCGGGAAAACATGCTCAGCGATGGGTACTGCGTCATAGACGATATTTTGACCGACGAGTTCCTCGAAGAACTGCGCGAAGAATCCGAGCGGTTAATTGCCAATCACATTGAGCATGAGGAATTTAGATATCAGGGTCAACACGTGAATGTGCGTGGTGAAGACAATCCGATCATCCAAAAACTGCTGGAATGGGAACCATCGCGGCGGGCACTCGAACAACTGGGCTTCGGAGATTTCCAAACCGGTGGCGGCATCATCATCCTCACCAAAGAGCCCAAAGGTCCACCGCTCTACTGGCACCAGGACTGGATGCAATGGAACGATCCCATCAGTTGCTCACCCTGGCCGCAGATCATATTTCTGAACTACTATCTAACCGATACCGCAGTAGAAAACGGCTGTTTGAAAGTCATCCCCGGCACCCATCTCAAGCGCATACCACTCCACGACCAACTGGTGCCAGCGCACGAACAGGGCGCCCGATTTATAGAAGAAACCCATCCCATCATGTTCAGCGACCACCCGGATGAGGTCAACGTACCCGTCTCTGCACGCTCGCTGGTTCTGGGCGATGCCCGCATCCTGCACTCTGCCGGAAGAAATTACACAGATGAGCGCAGAACCCTGATTCTCGCCTGGCACAGACGCCCCACGATTGACGTACCAGACTACTGGGAAGGGGATATCCCCGAAGTCATAGCCAACCGCGACCCCGATCAAAAGTACGAGGGATCTCGCCTCCCCGGCAAATACCTCAAACCGTAAAAGAAAAGGCTAAAACATGCAAGCCACAGCACTCATCACCCATGAGGGGCCCACCTTTGCCTGCGAAAACATCGTCCTTCCCGATCCACGCCCCGATCAAATCGCAGTACAAACCCGGTATTCCGGCGTCAGTATCGGCACTGAATTTGCCGCCATCACCCGCAAGCTCGACTACGGTCCCTATCCCCTGTGTACGGGGTATCAGGCCGTCGGCACCGTCGAACACGTCGGCAAAGACGCAACCAGTTTCGCTGTTGGCGACCGCGTCTATTACCGCTGGAACCGCGTCTTCTCCCTCGCTACATCAGGTCAGAAAGTCTCTGCCAGCCAGGGCGCGCATACCTCTGCCGCAGTCCTGGACACGCAGGGACCGCGAGCCTTTGTCGCCCACTTGCCCGCTGACGTTGATGAAGCCGCCGCCAGCTTATTTGTCATGCCCGCCGTAGGCCTCAACGGCGTGGATATGGCCAACCCCCGAATGGGCGACCGCGTTGTCGTGTACGGCTGTGGCCTCGTCGGACTGGGCGTCGTCGCTGCATGCAGCCACCGGGGCTGTGAAGTCATTGCCATAGACCTGGAGGCTAACCGCCTCGACATCGCGCAAAAACTCGGTGCCGATCACCTCATCCAGGACGCTGAAGCTATCCGCGACATCGCCCCCGACGGTGCCGACGTCGTCTTCGAATGCACGGGCATACCCGCCTGCATTGACCCGGCCATCGCCCTTTGCCGCACCCATGGAACCTTCATTCTTCAGGGCAACTACGGCCGCCACCCCATCTCTTACAACTTTTTACCGCCCCACGGAAAACGCCTCACCATGTACTATCCCTGCAACGATGGCGAAGCCCCCTGTCGCCGCGCCGTCATCAAAAACATGGGCACTGGCGTTCTCCCCTGGCATCATACCATCACCCATGAAGTCGCATCTTCAGACGCGCCGGGACTTTATCGCGATATCCTCAACGGCGAAGACAAAAACATTATCGGTGCTGTTATTCGGTGGTTCTAAAAAAGGAGCAATCACAATGGACAACTTAAAAGTCGGAATTATCGGCCTGGGCGGCATTGCCCGATCTCACTGCGATGCCATTGAAACCCTGAACAACGTCGAAATAGTCGCCGTTGCCGACCTCATTGAGGAAAAGCGCCGCGAATACATGGGCAAATACGATATTCCCAAAAGCTATCCCTCCCACACCGACCTCTTGAAAGACCCCGAAATCGACGCTGTCGCCATCACCCTGGGCCACCAACTCCACCAGCGCCTCACCGTTGACGCCTGCAATGCAGGCAAACACGTTCTGGTAGAAAAACCCATGGCCATCAGCCTGGAACAATGCGACAACATGGTCACAGCCGCAGCCGATAATGGAGTCAAACTAATGGTCGGCTTGACGCAACACTACTACGGCACCAGCATCAAAGCAAAAGAAATACTGGACTCTGGCGCACTGGGACCCATCATCACCGCCGTGTGTTACATGTCCAAAAACTGGAGCTACGCCGGTCGCCGCCCGCAGTACCGCAGCCGCTACCACGGCGGGGGCATGTGGTTGACCAATGGCGTACACGTAGTAGATCGGCTCACCTGGATGATCGGCTCACAGGCCGTATCCGTCTCCGCCGCCATTGGAACCCGCGCCCACTACCAGGCCGCAGATGACTCTGCCACGGCCTTCGTCCGCTATAAAAACGGCCTGGCAGGCATTGCCGTAGCCGTTGGATTTGCAGATGGTGCGCCCGACCACGAATGTCAGGTCATCTGTGCAAATGGCACACTGCGCTTTTCCGAACACGGTGGAAAATATGTCAAAGTCGGCAAAAACGATCAGTGGGAAAACGTCCCCTTCGATGAGCCGCCCTCGACCATGCACAACGAGTGGAAAGCCTTTGCCGAAGCCATCGCCCTGGACATTGAACCTCCCACCCACGGGGAATGGGCGCGTCACATTATGGAAATTTTATTCGCCGCCGAACAATCTGCCATCACCGGTCGAGAAGTCGCATTGGAAAGCGGACCGGGCTGGTTCAACCAGCGCTCTGGCTCGCCTGTGACAACGCAACACGGCTGGATATGAAAATTTTATTTGTCGCGCAGTATGGCCCCTTAGCAGCCAGCAGTCGCACGCGGGTTTTCGATTATCTGCCCCTGTTGCGTAGAGCGGGCATCACCTGTGATGTCAAAGTCGTAACCCCCGATGACCTGATCAAACGCAATACCAGAGGGATTTTTTCGCGTCTCCTGTACTATGTTCTATCCTATTTTCGCGCCTGGTGGACAGGATGGACTTGTGTTTTTATAGCCTCACAATACGACGCTATACTGATTCAAAAAACGCTGTTTTCTTTTCCCATACCACATCTGTTGCGCCGATACAGACACAAAATATTTTTCGATTTTGACGATGCTATCTTCACACTCGAAAACCCCAACGCGGGATGGATCAATCGGTTGCGAACCCGACGGCGCGCAATGGGCGTACCCGCAATGCTGCAAACAGCACACTGCGCGATTGTCGAAAATGCCTACACCGCTGAATTTGCAGCCCGTTATTGCCCTTATATTTCACAAATCACGGGACCCATTGATACCGCGCGTTATGTCCCCTCAAAAAAAATAACGGGCGAAAAGATCGTATTGGGATGGATTGGAAGCCAGTGGACAACGCGGTATCTGGACATGATTCGAGACCCACTGGCCGTTCTCTCGCGGCGATATCCCAATTTGGAATTGCGTTTGATTGGCGCAGATGAGTTTGACGTTCCCGATTTGCAAATTGTGCACATGGACTGGGCGTTAGAAACCGAAGTTGATCATTTACAGACATTTGACATTGGCTTGATGCCGCTACCCGACGATCCTTTTACGCGGGGCAAAGGGGGATACAAACTACTGCAATACATGGCCTGCGGATTGCCCGTGGTGGCGAGTCCAGTCGAAATCAACCGCGAAATCGTCACCCATGGAAAAACCGGATTTTGGGCTGAGACAGACATCGAGTGGATCGAATTTTTGGGTACATTAATCGAAAATAAAACCCTGCGCAATCGCCTGGGGATTGCCGGTCGCGCCCGTGTGATCGCGCATTATGCACTCGAAAAAAGTAGCGAACAATTGCTGGCTCTTCTGCAGCGGAGCACACACCAATGCGACACGCTTTCACAGTAGATGTCGAAGATTGGTACCAGGGCATACCGATCACCAATCAGATGTCCGCGCAAAGCGAGCCACGCCTTGAGAGAAGTTGCCATCACTTACTCGATATAATGGCAGAATACAATGTTCTCGGCACATTCTTTATCCTGGGACCAGTAGCACAGCACTATCCCGACTTAATACGCCGCATAGCCCGCGAAGGTCACGAACTGGGATGCCATGGATGGTCTCACGATCTGGTCTATGAAATGCCCCCCAAGCGATTTCGAGAAGAAACGCAACGGGCATCTGCTGCAATATCCGATGTAACCGCGCAACCCGTAACCGCCTATCGCGCAGCTTACTTCTCCATTACAGCGCGATCATTGTGGGCCCTGGATATTTTGGCAGAACTCGGTTTTCAGTGCGATTCGAGTATTTTTCCAGTGCATAACTGGCGATATGGGATTCCCGATTTTGAGTTGTCATCGCGTATTGTAAAAACTGCTTCTGGGCCAATTTGCGAAATTCCAATATCTGTTCGCGAAGTGGGAAAAATGCGATTGCCCGTAACCGGAGGCGCCTATTTCAGGCTATATCCCTATTTTGTGAGCCGCGCAAATATGCGGGCCGTGAGCAAACAACAGCGGGCTGTGGTCTTTTATCTGCACCCTTGGGAACTCGACCCCGATCATCCACGGGTCGCATTTTACTGGAAGGCGCGTCTGACGCACTACGCCAATTTGAAAGCAACAGAGCCTCGATTGAGACGATTATTGACCGACTTCTCTTTTTGTCCGCTACGCGAAATAGCAATGCAAATAAGAAAAGATAAATGAGGTCATCAGAACCCATCTGTGGAAGATGCGTTTCACCTAAGGTTTCTAATTGCCTTTAATCATTCGAGACCTTATATTTAGATGTTTTTGGGTGGGATACTGTGTCCTGGGATGTATAAAGAGCGGGGATTGTATTTGTCGGAAGATATGTCCTGCTCGGCAATGGGAAAGGAATAAATACATGAGGTTTTTGGTTACGGGCGGTGCGGGTTTTATTGGCTCACATCTGGCCGAACGGCTTTTGAAACAAGACCACGAAGTTTTTGTTTTAGACGATCTTTCAACTGGAGATCTGGACAATGTGCGGCACCTCGAAGGGAATCCGCGGTTTCAAATGAAAGTGGGCACAGTGCTCGATCCAGAGACACTCAGACCCTTAGTCGAGTGGAGTGATGTCATTTATCATCTCGCGGCAGCTGTGGGTGTTAATTATGTCATCAACCACCCATTGCAGTCTTTGACCACGAATATCCGGGGCACTGAACTCCTGTTGGAATTGGCGAACAAAACGAAGAAACGAGTACTTTTGGCTTCGACCTCAGAGGTTGCGGGAAAGAAAAACGGCAAAGCGACATTTAGTGAAGACGATGATCGCCTGTTGGGACCAACAACTGTTGCGCGATGGAATTATTCAACTTCTAAAGCCGTTGGTGAAATGCTGGGCTTGGCTTATTGGAGAGAAAAAAAATTGCCCGTGATCATGGTGCGCTTCTTCAATGTAATTGGTCCCCGGCAAAGTCCAGAATACGGCATGGTGGTGCCCCGATTCATCAAGCAGGCATTGTTGGGACATCCCATTACGGTATATAACGACGGCGAACAAAGGCGGTGTTTTACCGATATAGAAGATGCCTTAGATGGATTGACAGCACTGATGGAACACGACCAAACGCCGGGCGAAATTTTCAATTTGGGAGGCAATCACGAGACCAATGAGATTTGTATCAAGGGCCTCGCTGAAAAAATCAAAGTGCTGACTGAAAGCGACTCACCCATTGAATTTGTGCCTTATGATAAGGCATTTGCAAAGGGTTCTTACGAAGACCTCAATTATCGCGTTCCCGATTTGACCAAGATCAAAAAATTAACGGGTTATAATCCCAAAATCAGTTTGGATACCACATTGCGGCGCATTATTGAATACTACGAATCGTGATGCCCGCTTTACTCTTTTTTACAAACGGCGTTTGCATTGCCCATTGGGAAGTGTAAACGCCAATTTTTGTTATGCATCGACGTCCCAAAATACTCCATACCATGACCTGGCTTGCGCCCGGTGGTGGTGCAGACCGAAATGTGTATCTTTCGATGAAGGACATGCGAAAGGATTACGAGATACACCTCGCCGTTGGACGGCAAATAGAGCGGGACGATTTGTTAAAATTACACGGGGTTGCCGCACATATATGCCCATATTTAGACCGGAAAATCAGACCCTGGCGCGATTTTCGCGCGCTGCTGTGGTTCATGCGATTGATTCGCCGAGAGCGATTTGATCTGGTTCACACCCATGAAAGCAAAGCGAGTTTGCTCGGGCGCCTCGCAGCGCGATTGGTCGGCTGCAAGCATATCATCTACGGACTTCACGGTGTTGTTTTTAACGATCCTGTCAACCGCATCAAACGACAATTCTACATCGCGCTCGAAAAAATGACGATATGGGCTTGCGATTTGATCATAGCTGTTGGTCGGGACACAATTCGGCACTATCATCGAGAGAATATAGGCCGCAGCATTCCCCATCAGGTCGTTTATAGCGGCATCGATGTTACAGAATTTGAACGGCGTCTGAACAACGTAAAAAAAGACGCATTTCGGTGCGACACAGGCATACCTGACGACGCGCCCGTCCTGGTCAATATCGGCCGTTTTTCATCCGCCAAAGCACAACATTATACCATTGAGGCATTTGCCAGATTGCAATGTCCCGGAGCCAGATTATTATTGGTAGGGGAAGGCCCCGAGCGCGTAGCTTGCGAGCGGCTTTGCGCCGAGTTAGGCATCGTGGATCGGGTTATTTTCGCGGGATTTCTCCAGGATATTACACCTGCGTATGCGATTGCCTCTGTGCATGTCCTATCCTCTTTACGCGAGGGCTTGTCCGGCGTTGCTGTAGAAGCATCCCTCGCGCGGGTGCCCACAGTATCGTTCGAAGTCGAAGGCATACGAGAGATTGTAACACATGGACACTCAGGCTTTGTCGTGCCACAAGGCGATATCGAGGCGATGGTGAGATATTTGGAAAAACTGATCGGAGATTCTCAAATGTGTCACACATTTGGAGAACGCGCATCCCAGCACGCGATTGCGCGATGGGATCACCGCGTTATGGTGCAAAAATTGGATACGATTTATCGACAAAGGCTCAAAATATGAAACCGCGCAAAATGGGATACGGCTGTACCAGCAGTACATCAACGCGGGCTGTCGGGCAGTTTTTTGATATTTATGCCAAAAATTTTGATGCGATCTACGGACATACAGGACGTCGAAGCGCGCTCGGCAGATGGGTAGATCGCACATTTCGGCAGGTGATGATGCGGCGTTTTGAGGAAACGCTTCGGCAAACAAAAAAACAAGAGATTCATTCTGTCTTAGACATCGGGTGTGGCCCGGGGCGATACACAGCTGCGTTTGCACTTCAGGGAAAAGAAGTCGTGGGAGTAGATATTGCCGAAGAAATGCTAAAAATTGCACAGGACAATATCGACGCGCTCAATGTAAGTGCAGACCTCGTTCTGGACGATTATCTGTCTGTTCATTTTGACCGGATATTTGACGCGGCGTGTTTGATGGGATTTTTTGATTATATTGAAGATCCCGTACCGATTTTAAAAAAATTAGCAATAGAAGTAATGGGCGAATTTTATGCGAGCTTTCCAAAATCGGGCGGTTTTTTGGCGTGGCAGCGCCACATCCGATACCGCCTGCGAAGGTGTCCGCTGTGGTTATACAGCAAACGAGATGTTGAAGACGCACTGATTGCAAGCGGCTTTGTCGGATGCTACGAAATTCGAGATTTTGGACGCGATTGGTATGTGGTCGTCCAAATGCAGGACACAAGGTGAACCACCATCTCCGAAAAACCAGAGCTATTTTTTTAGCACCTATGTCAAAAGGTCTCACATTTTTAAAATTATGCACCGCCGCGGCCTTTGCAATACTGGCGTGGATCGCTTCGGGCATATCATTATTAGACGATGATTGGGGCCATCTCAAATTGGCATCCAAAGGCTTTGCCTTCGCTTTGACAACCGGATGGGAGGGCCTGATTGGTCAAGGGGGATATTATCGTCCGGTAGTTGTTTCATCGTTTTATCTCGACTATTTAATCGGTGGGTACGCGCCCGCTATTTATCACATCCACAATATTTTGATTCACGCGGGATGCGCGTATCTCGTTTTTTTATTTGCGCGATGCCTCTCCACAGACCGCGCGGTAGCCTGGGGCGCCGCGCTTTTGTTTTTTCTACTCCCCATTCACACCGATTCTATCTTCTGGATTGTTGGACGCACAGATCTTTTGTGTACTCTGTTCTATCTAAGCGCGCTGATTTTATTTTTTAAATACATGCAGCGCGGTTCTAACGGCGCGTTATTGGGACTTGCCGTTTGTAGTGCGCTCGCTTTTTTGTCCAAAGAAATGGCAGTGTCCCTACCCATCGCACTCGCGGCACTGGTCGCGTATCGCAAAGCGTGGAACACAGCACCAGCGCGGTGCGGATTGGCTGTTGTCTGTATCGTATTACTCGCGTATTTTGGCGTTCGGTGGCTCGTACTGGGCAGCGTATTGGGAGGGACACCCCGCGTATCAATTATAGATTGGGCGCGCGACAGCGTGAAAGCAGTGGCAAAATTTGGGATGAGTGACATCTGGTGGCTGGGCATTGCATTGGTGATCGGAAGTGCTGGAATTTTTATTTATCAACACGGTCGCAACATCTTGAACAAAAACGCGGGGTTCTGTCGCCCATTTGCCCTGCTCTTGATCTTCCTCCTCGGCGCGAGCCTCGCCCCGGCATTGGGGCATTTACACAACTGGTATTTGTATTTGCCCTCCGCCTTCTTTTGTCTGGGTATCTCTATGATTTGGCTAAATAAAAAGCAGCCAATTCTCTGCTCTCTCTTTGCCGTTCTAATCCTTTACTACGGAGTGGTGATCGGACGCGAGGGCTTTCTCTGGCGCGAAGCTTCGCAAATGAGCGAAAATGCGATTGCCAATTTGATGCCCCATGCGCAGGCAACCACCGGCACGTTATTCGTCTGCAACGTGCCCTCGGCCTGGACACCTTCCGGTGCATTCAGTGGCAAACCGCTATTTGCTTATGCACTCAAAAATGCACTTGCCATGCGGTCGTCTCAACCGTTACAAGCTAAAATTGCAATGGTGAACCACGTCTGGTTGACTGATGATTTTGCGTATCGCATTCACAGAACAAATACGGGTTTTGATCTGGCGATTGCAAAAGGCGGCTTCTTTTCGTTTCACAGCAAGGGACAGGGACAAACACCGCCATTTGAAATTGTCCAAATGTGGGGGCGTGTGGCGGTACACGCAACCGATTCTCTCTCAATCGCGCTGAATATGCAACCTGAGGATCGCGTGATAATCTACAACAAAGGTGAATTTGAGAAATTGTGGCCATAAAAAGATACGATCATGAAAACTTTCTCGCATTTGATTCCCGCAATCACTTTACTAATCGCGACGAGCATCGCACACGCGGGAAACGTGCGCGTGGTGGCAACGGGTGAAAACTGGGTAGAAGTTGTGGTGGATGCGTCCGATTTAGTCATCACCTCAGAATCATCTTATGATCGCATAGACGTGCCGGGATGGATGTGGTTACACCAGCCGGGAGCACCTGCTGTACCTGTGCGCGGTGCAACACTGGGCATGCCTTATGGCTCTCGTGCGGTCGTTCAAGTGCTCAATGCAAACTATGAGGAAATCGACGGACTGAATCTAATGCCAGTGCCCCAAACGCAGTTGTTGGGATCTGAACAACATCCGTTTTCGAGATCAATTTACCTGAAAGACGAGACAATTTACGACACGCCGGGGTTTTATCCTGGTGCAGAAGCCGTTGTGGCACACACGGGCGTCTTGCGCGATCAACAAGTCGCGATTCTGTCATTGCGTCCCGTGCAGTACGACCCCGTTCAGCGCAGACTTCGGATTGCGCGACAATTGCGGGTGCGCATATTATTTATCGCGGATGAAACGCGGCCCCCTATTCGGATTTTGAGAGCTACAGACGGTTTTGAGCCCATCTATCAAAAGGGATTGCTCAACCCCGAACAGGCGCGCTTTTGGCGTGGGCGACGCATTCGCGCGACAAAGCGCATACAGGATTGGTACGACCCCCTGGCCACGTATTACAAAATCAGAATTTTTGAAGATGGTCTCTACCGATTGGATGCGAACTGGTTTTCCGAATCCGGCATTGTGTTGGCACCGGGAGATTTGGATCGGTTGCAGGTATTTTTAGACGGAAAAGAAATCCCGCTACTCATTGACGATGGCGGAGACGGCGTATTAGATACGGGCGATGGGGTGCTGTTTTGGGGCGCATATCGACGCGCGCCAGACCGAGACTTCGAAAATGAATACGGCGCAGAGCGCGTCTATTTCCTGCGTATTGGTCGAGAATCTGGCCTGCGATATAAACCAGCAGAAGACGCGTCTGCCGCCGACGCAGTCTCCACGCATTTTTTGTCGCGCAAACACGTTGAAATCGATTCTACTTATGAAGCGATGGGACATGCCCGAAATGCCGACCGCGATCACTGGTTCTGGCGGCGCACTGCATCTCCGTCGCGCCCAGGCGATATGCCCACAGACGTCGTAATGCCCGTACCTTTGCCGGGGCTGGCGCGCGAAGCAGGTAGCAACGCGCAAATTCGCCTGGGCATGCATTCCTTGACCTTGAACCAGAATATAAACCCCGATCACTACGCTGTCGTACAAATTCAGGATGGTCCGCTCATCGCAGAAGCGCGCTGGGATGGACAGGATGCTCATATAGCGACGGGCATAGTACCTGTATCGGCATTGTCGGATACGACGTACGTGGTATTGCGAACACCCGGCGATCCCTCGTTTCCAATCGAGCCGATTCCCTATGTCGATCACGTGTATTTCAACTGGGTAGAGATCACCTATCCGCGGCACTTTGAGGCCATAGATGGTATGCTGCATTTTAATCCGGGTATTGTGCTTTCGCCGCGCGCGGTCTCAATTCCCAATCTTGAACACGAACGGGTTAGAGTCTTGAATTTGGACAAGAACAAGATCATTAGCACGGTGCGAGATGGCGAGGGAATTCGGTTTGAGATTGCTGAAGGCGGCAATTTTGTCGCGGCGGATGAAACAGCGATAAAAACACCCGAACTTGCAGAACGCGATACACCTCATGATTTGCGCGGCTTCTCCGGCGCGGATTATGTGATTATCGCAGGTGCGGATTTTATGGATGCAGCCGAGCGTTTGGCCGCACATCGGCAAGGGCAGGGGTTATCCACGCTGGTGGTCAATGTAGCCGATGTATATGACGAGTTTTCCTTTGGACAAGTCGATGCCGAGGCCATTCGCCGTTTTGTACAATACGGATTTCACACCTGGGCACAACGCCCCGTGTATGTATTGTTATTCGGGGAATTCAGCTTTGATTATCGCAATTTATTTGGGCAAACCCGGATTGCGCGTCACAATCTCGTACCAGGTATGCCCTTTCAATCTCCCAACCGAGGTCTGGCATTTACCGATGAATTTTTTGGGCGGGTGGATGATGGTTTATTTATGGATGTATTTGTGGGGCGGTTTTCCGTGCGACGCGCATCGCAGGCCAATACAGTTGTGCAAAAAGTAATCGCTTATGACGAAACACCGTCGGCGCAATGGCGCAATCGCATTTTGCTAATGGCAAATTGGGATCCACAGGGAGGGACGTACAAATTTATTGCGCCGAGTGATACGCTGGCAACAATTACGCACGCTATCGGGCTGGAGAATTTCAAGGTATATCACGACGCAGATACACCGCCCGAACCCAATGCCTCATCCCGCGAAGTTATTCGGCAGATCAATGAGGGGCGTCTGATTGTAAATTTTATGGGACATGGCAGTGCCTCATCGATGTCCAAATTTATTGCCGGAACATTTCAGCGAGGGGCGTTCGATTACATGAGCCAGATACGAAACCGCGAACGCCTACCCCTATTTATCGGAATGTCGTGTCTAAATGGTTTGTACTGGGACCCGCGCATCATAAGTTTAGCCGAAGAAATGACCAACAAACCCAATGGCGGCGCAATAGCGTATATCTCCGCGTCTTCCCTCTCTTTTATTCGCATTAACAACCAGCTCAACACCGCGCTATTCCGACATATATTTGAAAATGGCGTACGGGCTTTCGGGCACAGTCTCGCTCTGGGCAAAATGACCGAACTCGCCGCTCTCCCTTCGAGTGAACTGGGATTGGTGGGGATGAACCTGATCGGCGATCCCGCACAACAAATCGCAGTACCACAAAGCCCGGATTTTGTACTTGGCGATGCTGCGTTGCAGTTAGACCAGCAAGGCGAACTGACTACGGCGGACTCGGTTCGGGTGACACTCCGCGTAGATAATTGGGGTATTCTGCCCAAACGCAGCGTGGATATCGTCCTGATTGATCGCAACCTGGATTCCGCCGTGGTCGATACCCTATTCAGGGCGGCTTTATCGCCTTTTGGAATACGCGATAGTGTGACGGTGTTCTGGCGTCTCAAAAATCGTGCCGGACGCCATGTCTTAGAAGCGATAGCCGACCCCGACAATGCAATTGTAGAAGGCGATGAAACAAATAATCGGACAGCAGTAGAAATTGATGTCTTAGGCGCATTATCGACTATACAGCTCTTGCCATTGCCCAGTCAGACTGTAGCAAATGCCCAGACAGTATTGGGTGTGCGGTCTGGGGAAAACCAGTTCCATCTAACAGGCGAATTTGAGCTGAATGCATCTGGCGATTTTCAAGATACCGCGACAATGCGCTCGGGCAGCGTAGCCGCCGCCGAGGGCATCATTTTATGGCGTCCAACGGGTTTGCGCGCGGGGGCTTATTTTTGGCGCGCCCGATTATCCGATGGACAGACAACGGGACCCTGGTCCGATGTGCGACATTTTGTGGTGACATCCTCTGTACCTGAACGACAGGTAGTATGGCAGCAAGACGGTGCTATTGCACTATCGCGCGGCACAGGCGAAGATGTCGTGCTATCTGATGACGGTACCGTGGGACGCACCATGTCTCCACCTCCAATCCGATTCAATGCTGCCGAAGCTTCTTTTTTGAGCGAAGGTGTGGCGGGCACAGCCGTTTTGTGTACAGATGGAACATATCTGTATGTAAAGCGATTCTATACACCGCAAGGCCAGAAACAGTATCCCGGCAGCGATCTATTCGCGCGTATTGGCACGGGATTCAATGGCACAATAGCAGGTCAGAATTACGGAGTCGTGACCGAAACACCTATCCAGGGCATTTCTGCGACATTTCACAGTGATGGGTTTATCTATGCCGAACACCAAACAGCGCGCTCTGTGCTGCGTATTTCTCCCGTCACTGGACAAATCGATACCGTTGAAGTACCCGGCCGCTTGCTGGATTTGTACCGCGGATTGCCCTTTGATGCCCATGCATTGATTACCTCTGACGGCGAGTTTATTTATAACGTATCTGCAGGCGTCAATGGTGTGCGGCGCAGCGGATGGAGCGTGCGGATATTTGACCCGGCCAATGCCTGGCGCATCGTGCGACAATTTGCCGTACCGCCAACCGATACGGGATTTGGCTATCGGCACACAAATAGCGCGATTTCCGATGGACAGTTTATCTACTTAATCGAATATAGTACGGGATTGACGCACCGCGTGCGCGTGGTAGATGCACATACCGGGGCATTCGTCGAAGAATTTGAAAGCGATCAGGCGCAGACAGATATTCTGGGCGGGCAATTTGATTGGGTGAACAATGCGGTGTGGTTGGGACAATTGGAGGGAGGCATGGTATATCGATACCTGGGTCAGCGTTTGCCCGAATTTGGCACCTTAACATCTGAACCGATTGGACCAGCAGGTGCGTGGCATACAGTAACAACAGCTTTATCGGGCACGGGCAAAGCCGAAGTGAATTTACTCGGCGAGATCGATAACAATACGTTTGCACCATTGGCACAATGGCAAAATTTATCACCCGGAGCGATTGATTTGCGCGGCATAGCCGTTCCGCGACTCAAAATTCAGATCAAATTGTACGGAGAGGGATTAAATCCATCCCCCGGTCTGCAAACCTGGACCACGACATATCAGCCACTTTCAGATATTGGTCTGAGCAACTTGCGGGCAGAACCCTTTGAAGTAACGGAATTGCAACCCGTTTATCTCCATCTCGACGTACAAAATTGGGGTCCATTAGACCTTGCTCTGGGCGCATCTGTTGCCTTTTATAGCGGCTCTCCCGCGCTGGGGCGTCTGATAGGGCGCATGGCTGTGCCCGAAAATAGTCCGCTCGGACAAATCGTTCCCCTGCGTCTGGCGTGGCAAACCGCGCAATGGGCCGGACAACACATGGTAACGGCTCGTTTGGAAAATCTTCAAGGACAGTCGATTTTTCCCGGCCGCGAGGTAGTACTTACTGAGCCAGTGCATATTGCCCCGAGTTCTGACCGCGACGTGCCAACAATTGAAATCGCGGCGCTGGATGCTCTTGGAGAAGTTCGACCAGAAGATTATCTGCCCTCCCAACCGACATTTCGAATTTCCATGCGCGATACAGCGGGTATTGATTTGTCCAGCATTCGCCTATCGCTTTTGGGAACAGACGAGGCACAAGAGAGCGATTATGAGTCGGGAAAAATAAAAGACCGCGCAGTTACCCCCATGACACTGTCATTTGTCTATACCCCAAACGCGCTTGTCGATGGGCGTTATACACTCAATGTCGAAGCCTCTGACAGGCTGGGAAATGGTCCTGCAAAAATTGCAATATCGTTCCAGGTCTCTTCAATATTGGCGATAGAGAACGCACTGGTCGCGCCCAATCCCGTATCTGATACGGGACATTTTACATTCATCTTATCGCGTCCTTCAGAAATCACCGTGCAAATTTACACCCTTGCCGGACGGCTCGTTCAGAGAATTGAAGAGCCATTTGCACGCGCGGGATACAACCAGATTTTTTGGGATGGGCGAGACGCCGACGGCCATGTGCTGAGCAACAATACGTACTTATATATTTTGACCGCAGACAATGGCGAATCGCAGGCGCGGGTTAAAGACAAATTGATTGTATATCGATAAAGTGAAAAGAATCATGAAAGTACTCGTCATAGGTCTGGATTGCGCGTCGCCCGAACTGATCTTTCAGCGATTTCGAGATGACCTGTCCACCATCAACAACCTGATCCAGACCGGAATTTACGGCAACCTCAAAAGCACCATCCCGCCCATAACCATTCCCGCCTGGATGAGCATGGTAACGGGCAAAGACCCCGGCACGCTGGGATTTTACGGACTGCGCAACCGCGCCGATTACTCCTACAACCGTCTATCTATCGCCAACTCAACGCTCGTGCACGACGATACGGTTTGGGACATCATTTCTGCTGTGGGCAAAAAAGTAATTCTCGTAGGCGTGCCCCAAACCTATCCCCCCCAGCCAGTCAACGGCTGTCTGATCGCCTCTTTTCTCACGCCGAGCAACGACAGTTCCTATACCTATCCCGACAGTCTGAAAGCCGAAATCGAGCGCGTATCCGATGGCTATATCATCGATGTGCGCGATTTTCGCACAGATGACAAAGCGCGCTTGCTCCGCGAAATCTACACCATGACCGAAAAGCGATTTCGCGTGACGCGGCATCTCCTGCAAACCCGCGAATGGGATTTTTGCATGCATGTGGAAATGGGCACAGATCGCATCCACCACGGATTCTGGCGCTTTCTCGATCAAACCCACCGAAAACACGATCCCAATTCTGAATATGTGAACGCCATCCGCGACTATTACCGGTATCTCGATGGTGAAATCGCATCCCTGATTGATTTGGCGGGTAAAGACACTGCCATTCTCCTCGTCTCAGACCACGGCGCCAAGCGCATAGATGGCGGTATCTGCATCAACGAATGGTTGATCCGCGAAGGGTATTTGACACTAAAAAAATATCCCCAGGAGCCTATGGCTTATGAGGATCTCGAAATCGACTGGGCAAAAACCACAGCCTGGGGTGAGGGTGGCTATTACGCGCGCATCTTTCTCAACATTGCTGGACGCGAACCAAAAGGCATTGTGCCCCCCGAACAATACAATGTCTTACGCGACGAACTTTCAAAAAAAATCGTGAACATCCCCGACGACAAGGGCAATCCCCTGCCGACGAGGGTCTTCAAACCAGAAGATATTTACAGCACCATTAACAATATCCCACCCGATCTGATCGCCTATTTCGGAGACCTGCACTGGCGTTCTGTCGGCACAATAGGCCATCGCGCCATCCACACCCTTGAAAACGACACCGGACCAGACGATGCCAACCACGCCCAACACGGTATCTTTATTCTCAAAGACGGCACGCACACAGGCGAGAGATACAATCTGGAAATACGCGACATCGCACCAACTATCCTGGGCCTCATGGATATCCCCGCTCCCACCGACATGCAAGGCCAGACAATAGTCAACACGCCCTCAACGCCTGCATCACCAGATGCACAACCTTCACACACAGACGACGAAGTCTATACAGAAGACGAAAAAAAAGCACTCGAAGATCGACTCAGAGCGCTGGGATATTTGTGATTGACCGCTAAAAAACCCGAAAATGCGCGGGCAAAGTCGGCATTCCACTATCCTGTGTCGTAACAAAACCGCCAACGGCATTGGCTTGTTCGGCGCATATCTGCATCGGTGCGCCAGCGAGTAAATGCATGACAAATGCCGCCGTAAAAGCATCGCCAGCACCCACCGTATTCACGACCTGCTGTCTTTTCCCCACCGCCTGACAAATCCCACCTTCACTCACAACCCAGCACCCCTGTTCTCCCAGCGTCAAAATCACACATTGCAGGTCAAACCGCGCGCGAATACCTGTCAAAAAAGCATCCACATCTTCTTCCCCACCTACATAATCGCGCAGCAGGACGACTTCCTCGTCATTTAACTTCAGCACATCAGCACGTGTCAGAGATTCCCGCACAATCTCATCAGTGTGATAGTGCTGTCGAAAATTAATATCGAACACGCGCAGGCAATCCGGCGACGCCGCATCCAAAAAATTTATAATTGCCCGACGGCTCTGCGCCTCGCGTTGATCTATCGTCCCAAAACACAAGGCGTGAGCAGATTGCGCTATCGGTGCCAATTCTGAGCACCATGTAATCGCATCCCACGCCACGCCTTCGACAATTTCATAAGTAGGCTGCCCATCTACAAGGGTCACGTTCACGCTACCCGTTGGTCGATAGGCATGCACTTGCATGGCATCTGTAGCCACGCCTCTTCCGCTCAAAATCTCAAGTGCTGTCTTGCCCCGCGCATCGTCTCCCACGCAACTCACCATGGCAGAACGCGCGCCCAAAGCAGCCGCGTGCACGGCAAAATTTGCCGGCGCACCCCCCAATCGCTCGCCATCGGGAAACACATCCCACAACACGGCACCGATAGCGACCACAGAAGGCGGACCACGGCGCATTACCGCGACACCTTCACTGCCTTTTTTGCAGAAGCCGAGCGATAAGCGGCCTCGGACAAGCGAGCGACCTGCAAAGCGAAATCCGGCGGCGAATACCCCACGCCATCGTTGCGGATCAGATCAAAAAATGCCTGATCGGGCGTCATCTCCTGAATATGCGGTGGAATATCGAGTGGTTTGTCATTCAGCAAAACCGACTGTACTCGCCACTGGTGCAAATGGAATACCAGACAGCCCTTGCTTCCGTGAATGGCGATTCGCTCATCGTGATGCGCCGCATTGCCAAAGGTATTCAGCGTTCCCGCCCCGCCACCTTTGAAACGCACATTGACCACCATATTGGTATCCACAGCTTTTCCCGCATTCTCCGCAAAAGCCGAGACCTCCACAGGCTCCAATCCCGTAATCCACAACACAGAGGCGACGAGATGGCTACCCGTATCCATAAACATGCCACCCCCCGACAGCTCGGGATCCAAACGCCAGCCGCGGATACGTCCCCAATTTTGCGTCACATAGGCCACCACGCCGCGCAACTCTCCGAGTTCACCCTGCCGAATCAATTCACGCGCATAAACGTGGGGAGCCATATAATTGCGTTGATAGGCCACCACCAGATACAATTTCAATTTATCCGACAAATTGATCAGCGACTTGGTCTGCCGAGACGCAACAGTAAGGGGCTTCTCAACCAGAACGTGCAAGCCCTTTTGCAAAGACAGGCGGGCGTGCTCATAATGCAGCGCGTGGGGTGAACTGATCAGCATAGCATCGAGAGCCTCATTCCGCACGAGTTGGCGATAATCTTCATAAAACGACGCCTCACTGCCCCACGCCTCCATTAATGCTTCCGCCTGGCTCTCATCGGGATCGGCCACGCCGATAATCTCCACGCCGCCATCTGCTTTCAAACGGGGCAAATGCGCTCGTTGCATGTTGCCGCCACATCCGATCAAACCGAGGCGAATTTTCTCTTTTGACATCGCGCAGAACCTCCCGGTTTATAGTAAGTAATATTTTTTTAAGCCGCCGATTCAGCCACCATCGTTACTTCTTTCCTGCCTTCTAATCCGGAGATTACCGGAAATGTGCGCGATGAATCCCTTCCCCGCGCCATATAACGCACAGTAGGTGGAAAATAGGCGTAGAGTGCCGTATGCCTCGGGCGAGGTGAATTATTGGGACCAGAACCGTGTACACACAAACTGTGAAACAAGAGGGCTGTTCCCGCCTTGAGAGGCACCTCAATAGCCTGTGAGATATCCAAATTTTTTCGATCTGTCAACTTTGCATCTTGAGGCCGCGCAATATCGCCCCATTTCTGCATGCCCCACTTGTGACTCTCGGGAATCACTCGAATGCACCCATTCTCCGAACTGGCATCTGTCAATGCAATACTCACCGTGACAAGCGCGGGCGGCTCCATCGGCCAGTACGCCGAATCTTGATGAAAACCATGCGAAGACCCGTGAAACGCGGGCTTGAGCATAAGCGTACTGCGAAACAACAACAAATCGAGACCAATCAGATTCTGAACCACGGGCACGAGTTTGGAATGTGCAGCCAAATTCTTGAACACATTGGAAAAATCGCGCGTCTGTTCGATCTTTCGCAACACGGGCAAGCCATCTTGCTCTTTGTCCCTTGCATAAGGCTCGCGCTGAAAACTGCCCGAACGCTTATCGCCATTGGCTGCCAAATCTGCTGCCAGCACGTGTAATTTGTGAATTTCTTCTTCACACTCGGCCAACTCTTGGGACGACACCACATCTTCAACCACGAGATAGCCCTGGTCGAAAAAAAATGCTTTCTGTTCTTCGGGTGTCATTTTTATCCTCCTCAAAATTGCTAGATAGATAAATCATAATACTATAAATACTTGTGTCAAGCAAAGAAAAAGGGCGTCAGTCTGTAACCGACGCCCCTGGGGTTATATTTTCTATAAAAACCCGTAAAAATCCGCCTTTATTGCGAAGGGCGGGGCAGCACCTCAAAACCCACCGAATCCACGGACGCCGAGCCAAAAATCCCTATGCCCCCATCAACGTTAAACAGCGGACGCTCGAAATTGTCACCCGCCAGGCCGCCAGGCTGAAACGCATTCCCATCATCATCTTGAAAAAACTCGGGCACAGAGCGAATCAAATCAAACCAGTTCTTGTCAACCGCATAAATGCGAATGACATGAGGCCCGGCATATGCCACCGCAAACCAGGGGAAGCGCACGATGCCATCTGTGGCCTCAAATGCCGGCGAACTGCCATATCGTTCAAAATCCGCCCTCTCATCTTCATCGACCAAATCGGAATAAACCACAAAATCCGATTCTGGATCCAGGCTCTCAATTGCAATATGGTAGCCACTGGCAGGAAGCGGATCAAATCGCATTTCCAGAAGGCCTTCTTGATAGACAACACGATTCTCCTGCACATTGCCATCTTCATATCTATTCAAAGGACGGATGACCTCGAGTGTCTGATCATCTATTAATGCCGCCTCCCGAATATCGAATCTACCCGGTGTGATCGTCTGCGCTGTGGCTTCCCTACCCTGTGATCGCACGCGCAGATTATAAGTTGTATTTGGCAAAACGAGCGGGGCATTGAGCGGGGGACGATAAGACCCAGAGGAAAAACCCGAACTCGGGCGGTACACAAACGTCTGTTCCCCCTGAGTGATCACGACCTCGGCATCGCCTACACCTGCCCAGCGTTCAGAATAACCCACATTTGCTTTTACTGTCTCACTAACCAGCACCTGAGGCAGGGGTTTATCGACAATCAACAGCGCATCCACAACCAGAACACGCGAAGCATCGGGGCCAAAAAGACTCGATGGATCGCGCTCGGCCTCACATCCCACCAGCACGGCCAGGCAGCCCACCATCAAAACGAAATATTTCATCATACTCCTCTTAAAAATTAAAATTGATCCCCAGAGTCGGCACGATCGGCAACATCTTGACCACATCTGGATCGAACTCATCAAAAATGACAAACCACTCATTGCGCCGATTAAATACGTTAAACACCTGAACGTAAAACTCCCCATTCACCTCAAACGCTCGAAACCGCATCTTCACATTTAAATCCAATCTCTGATAGGGCAACAAGCGAGCACTATTGCGGTCTGAGGGAAGCACCAGATTTTCTATTTGACGGTGGGGCACTGCGGGCGAGCGCAATGAATAACGCGCAGATGCAGGTGTAAATGCCTGCCCAGTGCCATAGATATAATTCGCCCCAAGCGACCACCTGCCCAGGCGATAATTGGTCACAAAAGACACATCGTGGCGTCGGTCGTATTTGGGGGGAAACGCCTTACCCTGATTGAGTTCGGAAAAGGTACGCCTCGTCCATCCCAGCGTGTACCCAATCCATCCCGTCAATCGCCCGGTGCGGCGCTGTAAAAAGACTTCGACACCAGTTGCATACCCGGTCCCCCCACTCACAAACGTATCCTCTACGTTTGTCGCATCGATATCTGCGGCGATGCGATTGTCCAGTACAATCAAATTCGCCATATCCGTATAATAGGCTTCCACAGTAGCCTGATAACGCTCGGAAGGTTCCCACTCCACACCCACCACACTCTGCCAGGACCGTCCGGGTTCCACCGACTCATCCAGCGGCACCCAGTAATCACCGCCACTAAACAACTCGGTAGTCACCAATTGCAAATACTGATGAAATGAACCGCCAGCCGCCTTCCAGCGCCAATTGCCCCTGCGGTAGCTCATTGAAAAACGCGGCTCGACATGAAAGCGATCACCAGCGCTAAAATAACTGCTCCGCATGCCCAGGCGAATATCTGTTGCAGAGCCTGGCTGCCAATGATCTTGCACATACGCCGATAACAAATTGGGGGTCAGACGCAGATCGAATTGGCTTGAGCGATTAAATTCCTGATAAAATTCAAAATCGTAGTGCGTCGCCAAAAAGCCCCCGCTGATAGCGTGATCGCGTGCGGCAAACCAATCCACATCGCCTTTGATGGTAAAATCGCTAATACCGTTGGAAAGCAAGATGGGCGTATCGAGAATATTCAGCTCTATCTTACTGGCATAATTACTGCCCGCCACCACAAAATTGCCAAATAGCGCGGGCGAAAACACATGCGTCCACTTGCCCAAAAAAGCCGTATTCCCCCACCGAATGCCGAAATACGAATCCTCATCAACATCAAAAGTCAAATTGTCTCGACCAAAATATCCACTGATCTGCACCTTGTCATTATCCGAAAAATCCTGATTGAGCTTGGCATTTAAGTCGTAAAAATAATACGTGGGAACATCTGTTTCTTCATCCCGGATGAAAGACAATAACGGATCGATATAAGTGCGCCGTCCCGACATCATCCACGAGCCTTTTGGCGTTGGGCCTTCAAGTGTCAAACGCGCGGCAATAAGGCTTATCCCTCCGCTGGCGTCAAATCCCTTGCGATTGCCGTCCTTATTGTGTACGTCGAGCACCGACCCCAAACGACCGCCGTATTTCGCGGGATAAGCCCCTTTGTGTAAACTCATATCCCGAATGGCATCGGGGTTAAAAGTAGAAAAAAAGCCAAACGCGTGCGATGGATTGTAAAGCGGCATCTGGTCCAATAAAATCAAGGTTTGATCCGGGCCGCCACCGCGAATATAAAGCCCCGAACTGATATCTGACGCGGCCTGAATACCCGGCAACAGATGTAGCGAGCGCAAAATATCCGCCTCGCCAATAGCTGGCATCTCGCGGATTTTTGACGTTTCTATCTCCACAAAACCCGGCTGAATGCGCTGCTCTTCCTCTTCCTGCTTGGCCTGCACCACGATCTCCTCCACGACTATTGGCTCGGGTTTGAGTTGCACATCGAGCCGCCTTGTTTCCCCCGCTCGAAAAGTCAGCGTATCCTGAAAACTGATATACCCGATATAAGAAATGGTCAACACATAGGGGATATCCTCAGGAACCCCTTGAATGGCGTAATATCCATTCACATTGCTCAACACACTAATGGGCCTGTCTTGCCCTTTTAGCACCACCGTCGCATAGGGCAGCGACTCGCCATTACTCTGATCCACAATAAACCCACTCAGCGTTGCCGCCTGCACAGACAACGGCAACAACAGCAACAACAGCAACAAATATTTCACCAAATTTATCCCTCCTTGCAGAATGCACGATAACAAAAAGCGCGAATAGACGAATAGACGAACGGCAATACACACTGATACTGACTTACATCATGTCAGCACATGCTTTGGGAGGATGGGCGGGGTTCGTTGATTCGTTGATTCGCTAGCGTGTCACCAGATACCCCTTTTTGTGGCAACAACCCCTTCTTCGCGCTCGGCAATTAACCGGATGCGCTCTTGAATACGCGCGAGAATTAACCGCAACCGATCTCTATCGGCATCTGACAGCCCATCATTGCGCCAGGGATCCTCGCTACTTCTTTTTTGCTTGGTCATCTGCACATTGATCTCTTGAGTAAAAAAATCCATCACAACCGAAATGCGCGTGCGCCTCGAAACATCGAAAAAAGTCTGACTCGCATAACTCGACTCATGTCGCCAGCCCGTCGTTACCACACCGGCCACGGGATCAACCGTTTCTACCGTATAGCCTTCTTCGTGCAAAATAGTCACGGCGGCATTGGCAAATGCCTCGGGTGAAATTTTTTCCACCGACCCTGAGATCGACACGGGATCGACTACATTGCAACCCAGCGAAAACCCCAACAAAAAAAGAATCGTAACGTATTTCATACTGTCCCCCCAGCTAAAAGTTCCAGATTATCCGGAAAACCTGCTCGTGTTGAAGGCAGACACCGCACTGCCCCCTAACTGCAACTTCTGTGCCAGATGGACTCAAACCAAAAGAAAAATTATAACATCATTATTTTTAATAC
>VXRD01000042.1 GCA_009838845.1 Gemmatimonadota bacterium
GCTTTTGTGGTGATCTGGATCGTGCTTTCGCAGGTGCATCCCGCTTTTGATCTTTCCAATCCGTTTGTGATTTTGCTGGCTTTTGTGATTTTGGCACTGGCGATTTTTGTGATTGCCATTGTGTCGGGGCGGTTTCACGACAATATTCGGCAACTGCGTACAGAAGAGGTGTTGTTGCACGATACGGATGTGGGGCGGATAAGTGCTTCGGTAGCGGCATTTCAGTTGGGCATTGCCAACATGAAAAAGCGCAAAATGCGCACTGGCCTGACGTTTGCCACGCTGGTCTTGTTGACGTTTACCGTATTGTCCTTTACGTCGATCAAGACAACGCTCGATTTTTATCAAATTCTGCTGGATACCGAAGGTAAGTATCCGGGGCTGTTGATCCGCAGCCAGTTTTGGGGACCGCTGGAGGATACGGCTTATGATTATGCCCGCATTAATTTTTTTGATCAGGGTGAGATTGCGCCGCGTAGCTGGTATGTGACTCGAGACTTGAAAAAGACGCCGATTGAAACGCCGGAAAAAGCGACCAAAGTGCTGGGGATATTGGGACTATCGGTCAATGAACCCGCGGTCACGAGGATCGATACTTTGTTGAGCCATGGGCGGTGGTTTAAAGAGGGTGAGATCGCGTGTATTTTGCCCGGCAAAATAGCCGAATTACTCAAGGTAGAGCCTGAAGATGTTGGCAAAAAAAGCGTGCGATTATTTGGCAAACAGTTGAAAGTTGTGGGATTGATTGACGCGGAAAAAATGAGCAATCATCCGGACCTGGACGGCGAAATTTTGAGTCCGGCGGATTTTAAACTGACGGATGATGAGATCGTCTCCCGGCTGACCCAGCAGGAGACTCGCGAAAAACAGGGTCTGGAACAACCCCAGCTCGAGAACATGCCATTCGAGCATATTGACCCCGATGATATTGCCATTATTCCCTATAATATATTGCGCGAAGTGGGTAGCCCACTGCAATCTGTGGCGATTCGTTTGCACGAAGGCGTAGATGTCGAAGAACAGGTCAAAGAATATGTGTCGCGGTTGTCGGTGGTGGTATTTGCGGGCATTCCAATGGCAGATGGCAAAATCCAGGTGTCAATTTACAGTTCGATGGGATGGGGGCCATTGCCCGGCCTTGCCAATTTGTTTGTCCCCATTCTGGTGGCTGCGTTGATTGTGCTGAATACGATGATGGGATCGGTGTACGAGCGCTTTCGCGAGATCGGCATTTATTCTTCTGTGGGATTGGCACCTGTACACATCGCCTTTTTGTTTATTGCCGAGGCGTGTGTTTATGCTGTGTTGGGGACTGTCTCGGGGTATTTGCTCGGTCAAGGAGTGATCAAAATTTTGTTGTGGCAGGAGTGGTTGCAAGGGCTTAATGTGAATTATTCGGCATTGTCAACGGTGATTTCTTCGGTGCTGGTGATCGTGGTGGTTTTGCTGTCGTCGCTCTATCCCGCGCGTCAGGCGGCAATGATGGCGGTGCCCGATGTGACGCGCCGCTGGAAATTGCCCGATCCAGACGGTGATCACTGGCATTTTGAGTTTCCATTTACCGTGGGTGGCAAGGATGTGTTTGGGCTGTCGGTATTTCTGGTCGATTATTTCGAGTCGCATGTGGGTGAGTCCATGGGCGCGTTTTATACAGATGGCGCACGTTTTGGTTCGGTTGAAGCAGCAACCGGCGCGGGATATACGATTGATACGACGATATGGTTGGCACCTTATGATTTGGGCGTGAGTCAACAGGTGCATTTTGAAGCCGTGCCCATGGGTGAGCACAATATTTTTGCGATGACCCTGACCATAGATCGGCTTTCGGGCGATGCGGCATCGTGGCGGCGGGTCAATCAGGGCTTTATGAACGCGCTTCGCAAACAATTTTTGATCTGGCGAACGGTTGATCCAGGCAATCGCGCCAAATACACGGAAAAAGGGCGGGAATTGCTCTCTGCCCCCAAGGCAACGGTCAGCGCATAGTATCACGACACGGGACAATCTATGCTTTTAGGCAATCTTTTAAGACGCAATAAAGACAAACCAGAAAAGAAAAATACGCAGTTTGAAGAGATTGAAGAGTATCGCGATCTGCTTGACGAGCCAGACGAATTTGTCGATGGTTTCAATAGCAAGACCATTGTGGGTGCGTTATTTGTGTCGATTGTGATGGTGCCCGGCAATATTTATCTGGATCTGATGATCGGTGGCTCGATCGGTGCAGCGGCGCAGTGGGTCACGATTATTTTGTTCATCGAACTGGCAAAGCGCTCGTTTACCATACTCAAGCGGCAGGAAGTCTATCTGTTGTATTATGTGACGAGTTCGCTGGTCAATCGGGAGTCCAATGCGTTTGAAGGTCTGTTGTGGCATCAGTATTTTGTGCAGTCGCCCGCAGCCGTGCAATTTGGCATACAAAAGTCATTGAGTGAGCTGTGGTGGTGGGCACCTCCTGCAAATTCCGAGGCGTTGATCGAGCGCACGTTTTTACACGCCGATTGGTTTTGGCCCATTGCATTTCTGGTAATGGGCACGATTATGGGGCGCATTGCCTGGTTTACCGCCAGCTATGTGTTGTTCCGAATCACGTCCGATTACGAGAATCTGCCATTTCCGTTTGCACCCATCAACGCGCATGGAGCCATGGCATTGGCAGAAGAGAGCAGTGGAGATATTACGTGGCGCTGGCGCATGTTTTCTATTGGCGCTGTGATCGGTGTGGTGTGGGGGATGGTTTATGTAGCTGTACCGGCGATTACGGGTGCGTTTATGGAACAGCCCGTGCAGCTTATTCCAATTCCCTGGGTCGATTTCACGCAATATACGGGATATTTTTTACCCGCGACACCTCTGGGTTTCACCCTGCACCTGGGCCCCATTTTTACGGGTTTTCTCGCCCCCTTCTGGGCGGTGATAGGGTCCTTTGTCGGGGTGGTCATCCATACAATTGCAAGTCCACTTTTACACAAGCATGGATATATGCCCCACTGGTTTATGGGGATGGACACGATCCAGACACACTTTGTGACGGGTATTGATTTCTGGATGAGCTTTGGCATTGGCATTACATTTGCCATTACTGTCATTGGGTTTTATCAGGTGTGGCGGGGGGTGCGAACCGCGCGGATTGAAAAGACCGAGAAGGGATCGTGGGAGACGCCGCCCGGGCGAGGCGATTTTAAAATTTGGTTCTGCGTGGTATTATTTTGCTTGGCGAGCTTGTACACCATTGTTATATCAAAAATTTTGTTTCCGCAGTTGGTGACTACAACCTTGTTGGTGTTTTTCTTCATTTTTGCATTTGTTTATACGCCTCTCATTTCTTTTGTGAACGCCCGCTTAGACGGTATGGTGGGGCAAAACGTGAGTATCCCATACATTAAAGAAGCTACTATTTTCCTGAGTGGATTCAGAGGCATTCATATCTGGTTTGTGGATTTTGGCCTGGATAACTACGGCGCAGCGGCGCAGCGTTTCCGAGAGATTGAGTTGACGGGTACCAGCTTCAGGAGCATTCTGAGAGCCGAAATTTTTATGGTGCCGCTGGTTTTTCTGACCAGTTTTATGTACTGGTCCTATATTTGGAAGCTCGCGCCCATTCCGTCCGATGCATATCCTTACGTGCAATTGTTCTGGCCGTTGCGCGCCCTTCAGAGATGTGTGTGGATTACCAGTACCATGCGCGGCGAAGTTGACTATTCACAAGAGGGTACTGTAACGTGGACTCCGGCCAATTTGTCGAATAATGCATGGTGGTACTGGCGGGTGCGGGCAACGCCCGATGATCCGGATAGTGTACCCATTGAAGAGCGCAGGTATAGCCCGTGGTCGAGTACTGCTTATTTTTTCACCAATTTTGATGAGGCACAGCCTCCGCCATACCCGCCCGCAACTTTGAGTCGCGCTCCTCCCGATATTTCCGATGCTCTGGCTCAGGGGTTGCCTTCTGCACCGGAAATACGCAGTGCGGATGATGGGGCGCATCTGAATACGCCAAATCCAGAAATGATCATTTCCAGGGCGATGGATCCGCAGGACCGCGAGTTGTTCTATCAATACGAGATCGATCAGGTGCCTTCTTTTGACGGGGCATTTTTGCAGTCGTCAGATGATCAGCCCATTTTGTTTGAGGCTCTGAAACCCTGGGTTATTGGTACAGGATTTGCCGTTGGACTTGTATTCTTTGTTATTTTGTCCATATTTGGGTTGCCCATTTTGCTGATCTTTGGATATGTGCAAAGTTTGACCAATATTCCGCATACGATGATCACTCAGATCATTGGCGCGTTAATTGCCCGCTACTATTTCTGGAGTCGTTTTGGCAAGAAACAATGGCGCCTTTACGCGACAGTATTGGCGGTGGGCTTTTCCGTGGGCATGGCACTTGTGGGAATGGCGTCTGTGTCCATTGCCATGATCCAGAAGTCGGTATCGGTCTTGTTGTTCTGATCGCAAAGGGTTTATTTTCATAACGAAAATCCGTTGGTGATTGTGTATGCCAACGGATTTTTTTAGAGGGAATTATGGCTGACGAGCGTTTTTTAGTTACGGGTGCATTGGGGTGTATTGGCGCATGGACCGTGCACAATTTGGTGCAGGAAGGGGTGCCAGTCACGGTATTTGATCTGGCGACAGAGCCTCTACGTTTGCAATTGTTGCTGTCAGATGACGAATTGGCGCAGGTAAATTTTGTTGTAGGAGATATTGCGGATTTGTCCGCTTTTGAAGAGGCTCTGGACGATAATGATATTACCCATGTCATACATCTGGCCGGGCTTCAAGTGCCGTTTTGCAAGGCCGATCCACCACTTGGTGCGCGCGTCAATGTGGTGGGTACTGCAAATGTTTTTGAAGCTGTGAAACGCCGACGGGAGCGCATTGACAAAGTGGTCTATGCGAGCTCTGTCGCTGTTTTTGGTGCGCCCGAGGATTACGAGCCTGACGCTGTGATGCGAGATGATTCCACGTTGATGCCCCATACGCATTACGGCGTGTACAAACAGGCGAATGAGGGAACCGCGCATGTGTATTGGCTCGACGAGGGTGTGTCTTCTATAGGTTTTCGGCCCTATGTGGTCTATGGGGTGGGGCGAGATCAGGGAATTACTTCTACGCCAACGACGGCAATGCTCGCAGCAGCGGCGAATTTGCCCTATCATATTTCTTATGGTGGGCGTACGGTTTTTCAGTATGCGGATGATACGGCGCGCGCGTTTATTCAGGCTGCACGGGCTGATTACGCGGGGGCAGGAGCGTTTAATTTGGGCGGATTTGCACCCGATATGCAGGATGTGAAGGATGCGATTGATCGGGCAGCACCTGAAGCTGCGGATAAGATTACGTTTGAAGATATTCAGTTGCCATTTCCCCAGGAAGTCGATGGGAGTGGATTAGAAGCTGCGATTGGCACAGTGGCGCACAAGCCACTGACAGAAGGCGTGGCTGAAACTGTGGCACTGTTCCGCGAATTGATTGTTGCGGGAAAAATCGATTCCAAAACTTATATTGCAGAGCGATCGTGAGGATGGTATGGCTGGTCAATACGATGTTTTGATAACAGGTGGCACGGTGATAGACCCGGCTAATGGGGTGCGGGGTACATTGGATGTGGCGTTGAAGGATGGCGTGGTAGCAGCTATTGGGCGCGATTTGGGTGAGGCCGATTCAGTGATTGATGCAAGCGGATGTCTCGTGACGCCGGGACTGATCGATTTGCATACCCATGTGTACAAAGATGTGTCGAGTTTTGGCATAGAGGCCGATGAACTGTGTCCGCGCACAGGCGTGACAACGAGCGTTGATACGGGAACGGCAGGATGGATCAATTATCGCGGATTGGAGCGCTATGTAATGGCGCCGTCTTCAACGCGTATTTTGGCCTATGTCAATCTGTCGGGTGTCGGGTTGCCCTGGCGGCGCGGCGAGATGGTGTATGAAGGCTATGTATCGGCCAGCGAATGTGCGCAGACGGTTTTGAATCACCCGAAAACAGCACTGGGCGTTAAGGTGCGTTTGTACAAAGGCGTGGGTGGCGATGCGGATGTGCGCGATTTGTTGCAAATTGCCCTGGAGGCCGCCAATCGGTGCGAAAAACCCCTGATGGTTCATATCAGCAATGCCGATGTGCTTTTGCGCGATCTGCTTCAGCCTCTGCGCCCCGGCGATATTGTGACCCATTGTTTTCACGGTACGCAACCCGCGTCGATTATCGACAATCGGGGAAAGGTGATTTCTGAGGCATGGGATGCACGCGATCGCGGGGTAATTTTTGACATTGGTCACGGGTTGGGCAGTTTTAGTTACGACGTGGGGCGCGCAGCTATGGAAGATGGTTTCCCACCCGATACCATCAGCAGTGATATCCATTCGTACAATATCGATGGTCCTGTTTACGACTTGCCGACGACGATGTCCAAGTTCCTGAATTTGGGTATGTCGCTCGAGGAAGTGATTCAACGCTCAACCATTGAACCGGCACAGGTGATTGATCGAGAGAATGATCTCGGACACCTGAGGGTTGGTGCTGCGGGCGATGTCGCTATATTTGAATTGGAAAAGGGTAAATTTGAGTTGACCGATGCAATGCAGCAGGTGTTGATGGGCGAGCAGCGGTTGGTTTGTCGTGCGTCTGTCCGGGCGGGGAAGATCTGGTGGCAGAGGTGAGAAATTAATTCAAAGGAGTTTGTTATGTCCGTAGAAAATGGGTTGGTAAATCCGTTTGTTTTATCTGATGGCGATGGTTATATGTGGCTGAAGGGCAATTTGCACAGTCACTCGACAAATTCGGATGGGCGGGTCTCGCCGCAAGAACGCGTGGATGGGTATGTCAATCAGGGCTACGATTATTTGTGTGTATCCGATCACAATAATATCACATTTGTCGAGACACTGACTTGTCCTGAAAATTTCACGCTTATTCAGGGTGCTGAATTGCATCCCGATAATCCCTTTGGTGGGGACCGCCACCACTTTGTGGCACTCAATATTTCAGAGGATATGGATGCGCGGGCTATGCCCCCGCAACATGTGATTGATGAAGTAAAAAAACAGGGTGGCTCGATCTGGCTCGCACATCCGCACTGGAGCGGGATCAATATTTTGCGCGATACAATGCCGCTGATGGGTTTGGCGGGTATAGAAGTTTTTAATACGACATGTCGGTGCGCCGGACGCGGTGAGTCTTCTGTGCATTGGGACGATTGGATGGATTTGTCCGGACAATTGCTCCCGGCACTGGGCAATGACGATTCCCACGCGGCTGATTCAGAAGAGCGCGATACGTATCAGGGCTGGACTATGGTGCGCGTGAAGGAACGGTCGCCAGAAGCTATTGTTGAAGCCCTGGAATCTGGCGCGGGTTATGCGTCAACGGGGCCGCAAATTTTTGATATTCGGTTGCATAGCGGGGAAGGTCGCACGGTTGAAGTCACAGTAAAATGTTCACCTGCACAGCGCATTGCCGCGGTATTAGATTCGAGGGGGACCGAATACTATGAGGGCGGTAAGCTGTTTGAGACCGCCACTTTCAAGCTGCGGCCCGACTCAAAACACGTGCGTTTTGAGATTATTGCACCAAATGGCGACAAGGCGTGGTCCAATCCCTTTGATCTCACTGCGCTTTAGACGGTGGGGGTTTATCAGACTGTGTTGGTAGAGAATTTTTGAGAATTGGAGCGAGTCAATGCTCACGCAATTGGAAATTACTTCTCGGAAAACTGTGCTCGATGGCAAGTTGTACGGCGCTGTGGGTGCTTATGAAGCGCTGTGTGGCAGTGCGTGGTTCGCGCTTGATCCCAATCACAAACAAAACGAGGCGATTGTCGATTTAAATCTCGCGCCCGTTGACGAGAGCGGGCGGGTGATTTTTCGAGCCGATGTGCATTTGCTCAAGCCGGTTGATGTCGCTCGGGGCAACAGTACTGTGTTTTACAATGTGGTCAATCGCGGGCGAAAAAATATTTTGCCGATGTTTAATCTGGCATCGGGGGCGAATATGCCGGAGGCTGCCGCACATTTTGGCGATGGCTTTTTGATGCGGCAGGGGTACACGCTTGCCGCGTGTGGTTGGCAGGCCGATGTGCCGTCTGAATCAGATGGCGCTACCAATTTGATGACATTGGACGCGCCAGTGGTCGATGTTACGGGTCCTGTGTCGTGTGAGATTGTCGTTGATGCAGAGACGGATTTGCATTCTCTGGGTAGTCGCTATCACGATCCCTATGAACCTGTGGAAGGTGGCGATGCGGTGCTCACTGTGCGGGCGTATCCTTATGATGAAGCCGAGGAAATTGGGCGCGATCAATGGGCGTTTGATCGGTTGGAGGATGGGCGCGCTGCGATCCGATTTCCACAGGGATTTGAACCGGGGCGCATTTACAATCTGGTTTATACGGGCAAAAATCCAACTGTGATGGGAACGGGTTTTGCCGCGACCCGGGATTTTGTGTCGTTTTTGAAATACGGGACGGATGGCAATCCACTGGGCAATGCGATTGAGCGGGCTTATGCTTTTGGGTCGTCGCAAAGTGGGCGCTTTTTGCGACACATGTTGTATGAGGGCTTTAATGGGGATGAGGCTGGACGAAAGGTTTTCGATGGGGTGTTTGCCAATGTTGCAGGCGGCGCGCGGGGATCGTTTAATCATCGGTTTGCACAGCCTTCGCGGCATGCTAGCGCGCATTTTGATGCGTTGTATCCCACGGAGTGGTTTCCGTTTACAGATTTACCGCAAACAGATCCCGAAACCATGGAGAGGGGTGGCTTGTTGGATCGCTGTGACGCCGCGGGGGTGACACCGCGCATTTTTTATACCAATACTTCAACCGAATACTGGAATCGCGGTGCGTCTTTGAATCACACAGATGTGAACGGACAAGAGGATGTGGAGGTTCATCCGTCGGTCCGCGTTTATCATTTTGCAAGTACAAAACACGGTCCGGGTGATGTGCCCAAAAAGCCGCGTCTAACAGTGCCTCCAAATCCAGTGAATTTTCGCTATGCAGAACGCGCGCTTCTCGTTGCGTTAGACCGCTGGGTGCGCGAGGGCGTTGTCCCACCTGAGAGCAGATATGGTCGTATTGCGGATGGTTCTCTGGTAGATGCAGACGATTTAAAATTTCCCACTATTCCCGACTTGCAAAGTCCCAGACGCATGCGGCGCCCTTTGCGATTGAATTGGGGGGACAGATGGGATGATGGGATTATCGATATCGAGCCGCCCGAAAAAGGGCGTCCTTTTGGGGTGCGCGTGCCCCAGGTTGATGAAGATGGCAATGAGGTCGCGGGTATTCGTATGCCCGAGGTGGTCGCGCCTTTGGGTACATTTACGGGGTGGCGATATCGACAACGCGGCGCGACCGATGCGCTTGTTGGCCTGGATGGGATGTGGGTGCCATTTGCGCGCGATGAGGATGGGCGCGATGGTGATTCGCGACTATCGATTGCTAAACGCTATGGTAGCCGCGAAGCGTATTTGGACCGTGTGGCGCGAGCAGCTCGGGAACTGGTGGAGGAGCAGCTGATGTTGCGCGAAGATATAGATCGCGCTGTCGAACGGGCTGGGGAGATGTACGATTGGGTGATGATGGGGGCTGGAGACTGAGGGATTGCTACAAACCACTACCATCGGGAGGTGTTCCATGAAGCGCGTGATTAAACCCGAAGGCGCGTACCATGTCGAGATTGAAGATGTGCCTTTGCCAGAGATTCGACAGACAGAGGTGCTTATTAGAACAGAACGCACGCTGATTAGCAGAGGGTCTGAGATCTGGCGGCGGTATGTGCGAGAAGAGGCGATTGATCACCAGATGATGGGATATTCGCTCGCTGGAACGATTGTGCAGGTGGGGGCGCAGGTAGATGATTTTTCGATGGGGGAACGGGTAGCGGCTCTGGCACCGCATGCCGAGTATGTGGCTGTTGAGGTTGTCAATTCGCGCCATAAACCAGCAGTGGTATCGCTACCCGATGCGGTTACATCCGATGCGGCGACTTTTTGGCCCCTAACTACGAGTTCGGTGCTGTGGATGCGGGACACTGGGGCTGGTCCGAACGATACCATGGCGATTTTGGGGCAAGGTCTGGTGGGGAGTTGCTGTATGCAGGTTGCACGGCATCTGCACGATTGCCGTGTGATCGCGGTCGATGCCTTGTCCCTGCGCTGTGATTTGGCCGAACAGTTGGGTGCGAGTGCTGTGGTGAATGCGGGCGATACCGATCCGATTGCAGCGGTGAAAGAGCTTACGGATGGCCGGGGCGCGGATGTTGTGGTTGAAGCTGTGGGCGGACGCGCGGGCGCGCAGGCATTTGCACAGGGGCAAGATATGGTACGGGGGGGTGGATTGTTGCAGGTTGTGGGATTGTATGAGGGTGAGCCTTTGCCTCTGGATTCGTCAAAGATTCAGGGCAAACGCCTGATTGGAGGATATCTGGACGGCGCGTACCGGCCACAAGGGTCGGATACAGCGATCCAGTTGTTGATGGAAGATAAGATCCAGACTCGGAAAATGGTAACCCACCGTTTTGATTATGAGGATGCCGCAGAAGCATTTGATTTGTTGTACACGCGTCTTGATGAAACAATGGCCGTGGTGATGGTTTGGAAGGATTAGCATGTCTTCACTGCAATCTGGAATATCCGCTCACAAGCACAGGACGAGCAAGACGGCGGCACTCGCAGCAAGTGTACGTGCGTATCATCAACAGCAGAGCAAATCCCCGGTTTTTGCCGATGATTATGCGGTTGACATGATACCGTTTATCTGGCGTGTGATCGCTAAGAACAGATTGCTTAGCTGGTTCGTTGTTCACAAGGTGTTCCAATTATTCCGTCCGATACACACCGAGGTTATCCTGCGGGCCAGATATGCCGAAGACCGTCTCATGGAGGCGATATCGGAGGGTGTTGGACAGTATGTGATCCTCGGTGCCGGTCTCGATACGTTTTCTATGCGCCACAAGGAGCTTGCGGATCGCGTGCGGATATTCGAATTGGATCATCCCGCAACCCAGGCGACGAAAGAGAAACAGGTGCGCGCGGTCAACGGCGATGTTCCGTCCAATCTGGTATTTGTTCCCATTGATTTTGAGACCGACCAACTGAATGAGGCACTTACCCGGGCGGAATTCGATCCACAGAAGCCCGCTTTTTTTTCCTGGTTGGGAACGACCTATTATCTCACGAAGGACGCGATACGGGAGACATTTGATCGCGTTGCAGATGTTGTCGGGCCGGGCAGCCGCATTGTTTTCGATTATAAGCTCGCCAGGCATCTTATTCCCGAAGAGAGTTTGCCTTTTGCTGACAGGTTGGACCGATTTGTGGCTCGTCGAGGAGAACCGATGTTGTCTGTGTTTACACCCGAGGAATTGAACGAGGAGATGTCGCGCATTGGCTTTGCAGAGATAGAGACCATTCCGCCCGAGGATCAAAAACGCCTTTACCTAAAGGACAGAAGCGACCTTGTCGATCCCGCACCGAATTTTTCCTTCGCGCTGTTCGGGGTGATGAAGTGATAAAGAGGTAGCTACAATGAATAAAAACGCTAAAGAACAGGGTTTATTCGAACTCTATCAGAGCAATCCCGATGAGGCTGATTACTTATTGTTTGGCCGTGAGACGCATCCCAATAGGCGGGGGTTCTTGAAGAAGGCCGGGCTGGCGATGATGGGGGCAATGGTCGGGGCGGCGATTCCGTTTCATCGCAATATTCCGGCTCATTTTATCCCTGTCGCGCTCGCTGCGGAGGATATGATTCAGGGCAAGGATGGCTTGATCGTGCTCAATGACCATCCATTGAATGCCGAGACGCCTCCGCACTTGCTCGATGACCCTATTACTCCGACCGAGAGGCATTTTATTCGCAACAATGGCATTCCGCCAGAGAATACGGATGCAGTGGGCTGGGAACTGACGATTGATGGTCTGGTAGATAATCCCCTGACACTCAGCATTGATGATCTCAAACAGCGATTTGAAGTCGTGATCAGGGCACTGACACTGGAGTGTGGTGGCAATGGACGCGCCTTTTTTGAGCCTTCTGCGGACGGTAGTCAGTGGACCTATGGTGCTGTGGCCTGCTCCGAGTGGACCGGTGTTCGCCTATCCGATGTTCTCAAGGCGGCTGGGGTGAAAGACAATGTGGTCTATACCGCGCATGTGGGTGCCGATACCCACGTTTCTGGTGAGGAAGGCCGGCTTCCCATATCACGCGGGGTGCCGATTGAGAAGGCGATGGACGAACATAACCTCATCGCTTTCGCCCAGAACGGCAAACCGATCCATCCCATGAACGGTGCGCCATTGCGCCTGATCATTCCCGGTTGGTCGGGGTCCTGCTCGCAGAAATGGCTGACCCGCATCTGGTTGCGAGATCAGGTCCACGATGGTACGAAGATGACGGGAATGGATTATCGGGTACCCAATCGGATGATAGCGCCTGGGGAAAAAGTAGATGAGAAGGACTTCGAGATTATCCACGCTATGAAGGTTAAGTCGTTAATTACAAATCCAGATACCGGTCACAAAATGAGCGAGCGGACTCTGGAAGTGCGCGGGCACGCCTGGGCAGGAGATCGGAAGGTTGATTCTGTCCGTCTGTCAATCGACTTTGGCGCAACATGGATTGATGCAAGACTCGACGAGCCAGTAAATGCGTATGCATGGCAGAACTGGCGGGCGAAGATCGCATTTCCCAAAGCGGGATATTACGAGATCTGGGCAAGGGCGACCGATTCGGAAGGCATAAGCCAACCGCACGCCATTGTATGGAATCCGAAGGGGTATCTCAACAATTCGATGCATCGGGTCGCGGTGGTCGTTAGTTAGGGCTTTAGATTATTACGAAAAAACAGGAGCAATTATGGAGAATGGATTTTTTAAGGGTCATGGATTGGGCAATGATTATCTGGTGATGGATCCAAAGGAGTTGACGTTTGAATTGACGCCAGAGCGCATTGAGAAAATCTGTGATCGCAATTGGGGAGTAGGGAGTGATGGCATTTTGACTTTGGAAGCGTCTGACCGCGCGGATTTTGGGTTGCGGATATGGAATCCAGATGGGAGCGAGGCGGAGAAATCGGGTAATGGGCTGAGGATTTTTGCGCGGTATTTGCATGCCACTGGTAAGTTGGACAAAACGTCATTCTCCGTCGATACGCCGGGGGGATTGGTTCATATTGATTTGCATATCGACGAATGGGGCGATGCGAGTGCTGCGACTGTGGAAATGGGGGAGGCGACGTTTGAACCAGAGGCATTGCCCTGTTCGCTCGGGGTGGAAGAACTGATCGAACAGCCGATTACCGCTGCTGGCGAGGATATGGTGTTTACGGGTGTGAGTGTGGGCAATCCCCATTGTGTGGTGTTTAAGCCGAGGGGCGAGGCGTGGACGCGCGACGATTTGTTGCGCCTTGGACCTGAGTTGGAGAACCACGAGATTTTTCCGAGGCGAACCAATGTGCAGTTGGTCGTGCCCACGGGTGACCAAAAGATTTTCATTTTGATCTGGGAACGCGGCGCAGGTGAAACGCAGGCGTCGGGGTCTTCGTCATGTGCTGCGGCAAGTGCTGCGGTGCGTTTGGGACTGGTGGCGTCACCTGTGACGGTAGAAGCGCCCGGAGGCACGTTGATGATCGATGTAGATGAAGCGTTTAACCTGACAATGGCGGGACCTGTGGCAGAGGTGGCGCGGGGTACGCTGAGTCCGTCTTTTTTGCGCGAGATCGGCGTCTGATATAGGTGATATAAACGGTTAAAAGCCGGTTTGATATGCGAACACTTCGCGGGGTAAGCTCCGCGTGGTTCCGCTTTTGGACCGGTTCTTTTTGGAGCAATTTGGAAAACGGGTTGCGCAAAAAAGACAGCCGATATAGTTTATATACTGTTCACCATTGCTCACGAAAGGAATGCACCATGCCTGTAGATTCTATGGTCGAAACTTATGAGACGCAGGGATTTTTGACAGAAGTCGATGTGTTTTCAGAAAACGAGATCGGGCATTTTCGCGCATTATTCGACGATTTGGAAGCGCGCGAGGGCAAGGAGAAGTGCCAGATCGGTTTGCAGGGGCGGCATTTTGACGAAGCATTTATCTGGCAACTGGCAACGGATAAGCGTGTCTTGGACATAATACAGACAGTGATGGGTGATAATGTGATGCTGTTATCCACTCACTTTTTTTGCAAATATCCCGATCCAGAGGCAAAGATATTTGTGGCGTGGCATCAGGATATTACGTACTGGGGGCTTAAACCACCCATTGCACATACGGCATGGATCGCCATTGACGACGCGGATGTGGAGAATGGGTGTATGCGTTTTATTCCGGGATCGCACAAAAATGGAATTGCAGTACACGACAAATCGTCTCGTGAAGGCAATTTGCTGAGTATTAATCAGGAGATTCCAGATGACTATGTGGATGATAGCGCGGCGGTCGATATTGTGTTGAGGGCCGGGCAGATGTCGGTTCACGACGGGCAATTATTTCACGCGAGCAATCCCAATCGATCAAATCGACGGCGATGCGGGCTGACCGTGCGATTTATCCCCCCGCATGTCAAACAGACCACGCTCAATTCACATAAGCAGTCATGGCAGCCCGTTGTGTTGCGCGGAGAAGATCAATTTGGACATTTTCCAAAGGTCGGGATGCCATTTCCATTGTCGTGATGATTGATTTGAGGAACTGATATGGCAAAGAGAAAAGTGCTCATTACGGGGGGGACGGGTTATGTGGCCGGGCGGATGTTGCCTGTATTGCGCGAGCGATATGATCTGACGGTCTTAGACGTGAAGACGACCAATCGCCAGGGCGAGGAAGTAAGCGATGTGGTGATTGCGGATTTGACAAATCGAGATCGGGATACTTATCGGGAGTATTTCAAGGGGCAGGATGCGATTATCCACTGCGGATTTGTGCGAACAAAAGACGATGCGGATCGTTTCTGGGCAGAGATGACAAATATCGATATGGCGCACAATGTGTATCAGACGTGTGTGGAGGAAAATGTTCGACGCGCTGTGATCATCAGCTCAAACCACGCGGCAGATTATTACGAAAATCTGATCTGGGCGGGCAAGCAGGAATTTGTGACGCCAGAGATGTACCCGCTTTCCGACAATTATTACGGCTGGGCAAAGGCGCAATACGAGTTGTTGGGCTTTACCTTTGCAACGGGGTTAATGAACGAAGGTAAGAAGCTGGAGAATGTGCAGATTCGGATTGGTGGACCGCGCGAGACCGATATGGATCGCGCAAAATCCACGAATTTGAAAAGTATGCATCGGGGGTTGGGCGCGTATTTGAGCATTCGGGATCAGGTGCAGTTGATTGTGAAGAGCATTGAAGCTGAAGATATCGAAAATGAATATGGTATTCCGTTTCAAATTTTTTACGGCATTAGCGGCAATTCACACAATTTTTGGACGATTTCCAATGCGCGCAAGAAAATCGGCTATGAACCCGAGGATAATAGTCAGGTGAAATTTGCCGAACAATTGTCAAAAGTATTGTTAGAAGCGCGAGAAACATCAGAATGAATGATATGAGCGTAAAAATCGGTGGGGTAAATATTCCCGGGCGGACGGCGCTGGCGCCATTGGCTGGTATTACAGACCGGTCATTCCGCATGCTGTGCCGGCAACAGGGCGCGAGTTTTGCGGTCACGGAGATGGTCAGTGCCAAAGGATTGGCCGAGGGTAGTGAGAGGTCGAATCAATATCTCGATTTTGAGGCCGATGAGTTTCCGATTTCCGCGCAGTTGTTCGGCTCAGAACCCGAGGTCATGGCCGAAGGTGCTCGGGTTGTGGCGGAGCGCAATCCGGATATTATCGACATCAATTGCGGGTGCCCGGTAAAAAAAATCGTGACGAAAAATGCGGGTGCGGCGCTGCTCAATACACCTGATAGATTGGGACAGATCATTGTGGGAATGGTGCGTGCTGTGGATATTCCCGTGACGCTGAAAATTAGAAGTGGATGGGCGCAAGCCGATCAGGCAGTTACAGTTGCGCGGATTGCTGAAGATTCTGGTGCAGCGGCAATTGCCGTGCATGGGCGCACGCGCGAGGCGAAATTTGCGGGCAGAGCAGACTGGGATATTATCGCGGAAGTCAAAAACGCGGTTTCGATTCCCGTAATAGGCAATGGCGATGTGCGCGGGCCAGAGGCTGCAAAGGAGATGATGCAGAAAACGGGTTGCGATCTGGTGATGGTGGGGCGATGGGCTATTGGCAATCCCTGGCTTTTTAAGCGCATGGAGGTCTTTCTGAATACGGGGGAATTATTGCCTGAGCCAACGGATAGGGACCGCCTGGAAATGGCTGTTCACCATCTTAAGGCGTCTATCGCGTTTAAGGGGCTGCGCTATGGCGTCCTGGAAATGCGCCGGCATCTCGCGGCATATATCAAGGGTGTGCCCGGCGCTACTCCTTATCGTCGCACATTAATGACAGAAGACGATCCGAATCATCTCATGGATTTGCTGGGACAGATCAAAGCGGGGGTGGCGGCGTGACACCAGAACGCATACGCGCGTTGTTAGAGGCTGTTTCACAGGGTCAAACAGATGTGGATGAGGCGTTTGCACACCTCGCGCATTTGCCGTTTGAAGAGCTTGGTTTTGCGCGCATTGACCACCACCGCACGCTAAGGCAGGGGTTTCCCGAAGTTATTTTTTGTGAGGGAAAGACGGTTGAGCAAGTGATCGCCATAGCAGACCGCATTGTGTCATCGGGCGCGACACTGCTGGCGACGCGCACAAATGCTGAGATGCGGGATGCTCTGGTCGCCAAATATCCCGAAACAAATGTCAATGCGCTCGCGCGCACAGTGGTCGTCGCAGGAGAGATTCCCGCTGCGGAAACAGTCGGCAAAATTCTGGTTGTGTCTGCGGGCACATCCGACTTGCCCGTGGCAGAAGAAGCCGTGGAAACCGCGCGGGTGATGGGTAATGAAGTCGAAACACTTTACGATGTAGGGGTCGCCGGGATTCACCGTCTGCTGGCGTGTAAGGAACGTCTATTGGATGCGAGTGTGATTATCGTGGTGGCCGGTATGGAAGGGGCGTTGCCCAGCGTGGTTGGTGGTCTGGTCAATGTGCCACTTATTGCCGTGCCGACCAGCGTGGGATACGGGGCAAGTTTTAAGGGGCTGGCAGCATTGCTGGGTATGTTGAACAGTTGCGCGTCAGGCGTGACTGTGGTCAATATCGACAATGGATTTGGTGCGGGGGTCGCAGCGAGTAAGATCAATCGCGTTCGGACAGGGTGATATTTACCAGTATATAGCATGAAATAGGCGCGATTCCGTAGTAAAGGAACCGCGCCTATTGACTTTTACAGATCGAGAACCATTTCAACTTGGCCGTATCGGGAGACCTTTGCGATAAAAGGTGGCTTATGTCGCCTTACGAATTGAGCAATTCGCGGAATCGCTTTAAGAAACGCTTGGGCATTTTCCTCAGCCGTCATATTCTTGCGCGTTGCTAAGTTAAAAAGCCGTGCGTTATATTTTTGAACAGCCTGTCTCTCCATTTGCCGATATCTGATCCTGCTATCCTTTGTAAATACAATCCATCCTTTTTGTCCGCAATGGCTGATCCATGTTTCGTCGGGCGTATCCGGATCGAAGTGGTCATTATGCGCATGGACCTCCAGGGACCCTGTGAGATGCCCAATCCTGACCTGTGCTGTCCGCAGTGGCTCGATAAAAAGAGGACGATCAAGGGCGCGATCCACAAAAATGGGTGGAAGGTCAAGCGGCTTTTCTGCTTCTGGCCGATTCATACCTTATAGCCTCTTCAATCTCCCATCTCTTACGCCCATAATCTTCAGCCAGTGTGCCCATTAACTCACCTGCGTTGAACCGCTCAAAGACCAATTCGGTCGGCACACCTCTTCCCGCAAGCACAGGACGGCCAAAAGAAATATAAGGATTCATCAAGACGGCTTTCGGTTGATCATCTTCCTGAAATGGGCCTCGTGTAAAGGGATACAAGATAACGGGTCCACTTGTATCATACTCAATACGATGAAGATACATATCGATGACTTCTTCCATTTCCAGTTGTCCGCGCTTGGAGAGATTGATAAGCTGCCCGATATGTTTTAAGAACAGATCTTTTCCATCCGTTGCGAAAGTCTCAAAAGCCAGAGGGTGAGGTTGCCTGGGAAACTGTTTTTCAAGCGTGTCTAGTGCTACCCGGATATCCTGCAAACGCACCTTGTGGACTCTGCGAAGTGCCACCAGGACATGGGCCTCCACTAAGTTGACGAAGGATAGTTGCACGATTTCTGCTGGAGGTACAACAATAACGGGTTCAAAGTTGCTTCGGGCAGAGTGATACCTAACGCCTGATATCCAGGACCTGAGTGTAGAAGGCGGAATATTTAGATAGCGAGCCGCTTCTGAGACACCATAAGCAGGTGCGAAGCGCGCATCAAATTTTTCGTTGTTCATAAAGAATCACCTCCCAGTGGCGTTATTCCTTTTTTGTAGCCTCTGTGAACAAAAAGATCTACGGTGGCATTTCTCAGCCATGGATAAATAAAAAAGGTAACCTGATTGTTCTGTCAAGATTTTTTTAAAATTCACTATTCTCACTACTTTAATTCACTGGTCTTACTTGCCGTTTTGAGTGACTCCAGGGTCACGTATCTCTGGCCCATTACAAACGCCACATTCTTTCCACTCTTATCTTTCTGGTCATTGATAATCTTCTGTTTCAGCTTTACTGTCTCATCATCATCAGGCTCGCTCAGAAACATAACTTTTTGAGTCTGCCAGTTATAGTGAAGCTTCTCAATCTGTGTCAGCAATTCTTCAGCAAGGTCTTTCTGATCGCCTTCAAGAGATTCGATTCCTTCTCGTGTTAGATGTACCGATTCAATTACCTCCTTAATTTTGGGCACAAGTGGCTGGACTGCGCCTTCTGCGTAGAATGCCAGATATCCGGAAGGCTGGAAACCACGGTTAGACTGGCATATATATGCATTGAGTTTCTTGTATGTTGGCCACGCCTCTCTGGCGGCGACCACGAGGACTCTGGACTCGGTAAAGCCTGTAAGTCTGTCTTCCTGGATCATCGATATGAACTCCCTCAGAAGAAATGCTTCTTTCTCGGAAGGAGGCGCACTCTCATCTTCGAGGATTTCTTCAATGGCTTTGACCAAATTTCTAAAGTTCGACCAGATAACCCTATCTCCGAGGTTTCTTGGCTGATCGTCGTCTGGCGTCAGCAATAATAGGCGTTCGCCATGTCCGAGACTTTTCAAATGCCGCTTGACCTGTTCGGATCGCACCGCGTTAGATTCTGTCTTGGTCTCAATCCAGATATCAAATCCCGTCCTAATTCTGGCATCAGGTGTCGATCGCTCACCTTTTGGCTGATTCTCGAAAGAGACAAGACTGAAAGCAGTATCTCCAACGAGCGTTCCAAGAATTCGATCTATGTTGGGTAGGCTCAATCGTTGAAGAACAGCTAAGAACGTAGAGGTGACGCGGTTCTCGCCCTGGCGGTAAGTTGAAAACAAGTTATTGGGCATAAATTTTCTCTTTTTGGAAGTAACTTCGTTTTTGCAACCGTGAATTTACTCGTCGAATGAACCTCGAAGTGGATTTAGAGCACCCAGGCGGTTTTCATAGGGGAGAGGTGTTCCTGACGTATCGCTCAAGGGCAAGGGTGGATCTGTTTTTGCAGTCGCTTTGGTTATGATGATAAGCGCGAGAAGGCCGATGGGTACTGCGAGGAGATCGGCGGGTTGGTCGGGCGCGATTTGGAGCAGGATGAGATAGGCGATAGCACCTGAAATCATTGACCAGAGCGCGCCAGAACGATTGGCGTTGCGCCACCAGATACCCGCAGTGAGAGGGACAAAGAGGGTCGCCAGCAAGATGGACCAGGAATCGACCATTAGCGTGTAAACCGTGTCGTGCGAAAGGGCGAGATAGAGCGCGATGACGCCGAGGATAGGGACACTCAGGCGGCACAGGCGCAGTTGGGTTCGCGCGTCAATGTCGGGGCGCAGGTAGCGGATCAAATCGTTGCCGATCACGCTGGCAGGGGCGAGCAGGGCGCTGTCTGCGCTGCTCATTAGCGCGGAGATCAAAGCACCGATAAAAATGGCCATGCCCAGTGGGGGAAGATAGGTTTCTGCGAGTTTCATCATCACCTGCTCGGGGTCGGCCAGATTGGGAAATGTAAGGGTGGCTGCAATGCCGAGGAAAACGGGTAAGAGACCAACGGTCAGATAAATAATCCCAGAGAGGTAGGCACTGTTTTGGGCGACGGCTTCGTTTCGGCTGGACAGGCTGCGTTGCAAAAGGTCCTGTCCTGCGAGATTGCCCAGCCCAATTACCAACCAGGCGCGCGCATAATTAAACCATGTAGTCATGTCTGCATCGCGGGGATAGAGATAAAATTGGTCATCGGGCAGCTGCGCTCGAATGGCGGCCCATCCCCCCATGTCGCTCAAAAGAACGGGCGTCATAAAGATCAGCCCCAGGGTTAAGACGGCCACCTGAATAAAGTCAGTCAGCGTCACCGCCCACATGCCGCCTACGGTTGTATAGATCAGCACAATAGCAGCACCCAGACAGGTGCCTAATACCGCATCCAATCCCGTGAGCGCGTGGATAATTTTCCCAAATCCCACCATTAGCGACGCAACCCAGCCCAGATAGGCCGGAATCGTACATGCTGCGGCGACCACACCGGCTGTTTTGCCAAATCTCCGTTCAAAAAATTCGGCAATGGTTGAAACGCCCATGCGGCGCATCATTCGCACGTAAAACAGGCCCGCGAGAAACAGACACAGGGCTGCGCCAAAAGGATCGGCAATGATGGCTAAAAAACCGCCTTTGTAAGCCGCGCCTGCTGCGCCGAGCACAGTGCCCGTGCCAAACCAGGTGGCGGAAAGCGTGCCCGTGGCCAATAAGATGCCCAAACGCCGACCCGCAACGACAAAATCGGCAGAATCTTTGACGCGCCTGCCGGCATAGACGCCAACCAATAGGGTGAGGAAAACATAGGCGCAAAGGGCAGTGATGATGGGTATTTGAGACATAGAGTACCTCGTTTATTTCAAGCGACCGTATTTTTTCATTACCTCAATCAATTTGTCATGCGGTAACGCAGGCATTGTGCGGTTGTCTCGGCCCGTCATGGGTTCTGCCACGCACATGGCGTTGACAATGGCTTCTTCGGTAGCTTCAATGGTGGCCTGGAAGATGGCGTTTAGCCGACCATCGCGTAGTGTGGTAATTGTATCGCGGTCAGTGCGGGTGCGAGGTAGGCGATAGGCGGTTGAAAAGGCAAGGGCAAAATCTCCGCTGCTCGTGCGGGAAACCGTACCCGTGCGACCAATGCCCAGAGCGGCGCGTTTGCACAGGCGGCGCAATTGATGCGGCACCAGAGGCGCGTCGGTAGCTATGACTACAATGATCGAGCCATCGCGCGTTGAGGAGGCCTGAACGGGTAATTCGCGTCCTGCGGGAACGCCGGCAATGAGGAGTTCCCGCCTGCGCCCACAGTTGGCATTGACGAGCACGCCTACGGTATGTCCATCTGGTACAACGCGCGAGGCTGTGCCAATACCCGCTTTGAATCCATACGAGCGCATTCCCGTACCTGCGCCAACCGAGCCTTCGGGCACTGCGCCGCCTGTGGCGGTTTCAATGGCTTCGACAACGTGATCGACTGTGACGTGTCGTCCGGCTATATCGTTGAGACCGCCGTCATAACATTCGGCGACTACGGGTAGGGGGACCCTCCCAGTGCCCTGTTTGAGCATGTATGCGACCACGCCACTATAGCCTTCGCCCACGGAGAGCGTATTCGTAAGTACAACGGGCACTTCGAGTTGCCCGCGTTCGTTAATCCATGCCATTCCCGTCATTTCACCGTTGCCATTGAGGGCTTCGGCTGCGGCAAATATATTATTTCGGAAGATGTCCTCGCCGTGTGGGACAATGGCTGTGACACCCGTTCGCACGGGACCTTTGCCCACGACGAGTTCGCCACTGCCTTCAATTAATGTGACGTGACCGACGAGAACGCCTTCGACATCGGTAACGGCGTTGTATGTGCCTGTGGGCAATGTGCCAATCTGAATGCCGAGATCCCGTGCGCGCGGGCGCTGTGCATAAGATGGCATTGCGAGTAGCAGACTGAGGAGGGAGAAAAGGATTTTGGTAGTCATGGGGTACCTCACACTTCAATGTTCTCGGCCTTTCCACGTAAATCCACGCAGGGTTCCCGCGAGGCCGATGATAATGGTGTAGGGGATTTGCACGATCTCCCAGAAAGGAAACATGATGAGTAGATCCGCACGCTTGAAGATATGTACGCCTTTTCCCGCCACGAGCAGATCTACCAGTACTTTCGCGCCCCAGCAGATCAAGGGCAGTGTGTATGTACCGTCTGTTATTGAGATGAGAAAAGCAGCGGGAATGAGCGCGTTGGTCAAAAAGACCACTGCAATATAGGAAAAAAAAACAAAATTGAGACGCAGTTGATACGCAGCGTTAGATGCCCATCGCTTGCGTTGTTGCCAGAGCGATGATGGGGTTTCTGGGCGATGAGTGATTGCGAATGCGCCGGGATCAGTGGCAAATGCAATGCGTCCATCCCATGCCCGGCGCAGCAACTGGAGCAATAGCACATCGTCGCCAGACGGGCGGTGTGCGATGTCGCGGAAACCGCCGACTTTTTCAAAAAGACATTTGCGATAGGCGAAATTTTGTCCCGAAGCAGCCAGGGGTCTGCCCACCCCGACGGCGCCTGCCGCCGCCGCCATGAGGGTGAGAAAATCATAAGCCTGCAAGCGGTCGAAAAATGAGCGCGATGTAAGTTGTGAAAATCCGATGACAACGCCAGTATCAGCCGCCATATAAGACGCCATGCTGGCAACCCAGGTGGGTGGCACTGTGCAGTCGGCATCGGTAGTGAGGATCCATTCCCCCCTGGCACGGTGAATGCCAACGGACATCGGTCGTTTTTTTGCCACCATTTCGGGAAAGCTATTATCGACAGATAAGAGGTGGAGATTGTCCAGACGCGTGGAGGCGACTATTTGGGATGTACTATCAATCGAGTCGTCATCAACGATGAGAATTTCAAATCTGTCGGATGGATAGGTCTGTTTTTTCAGAGACTTGAGGCACAGACCGATATAATCCGCTTCATTGCGCGCGGCAATAACGATGGATATAAATGGCGTTTCAGCAGTGCGCGGCTGATTGTTCAGGCGGAATAAGCCGAAAAAAAAATACAGTGCGACAAGGGCGTAGAGGACTGTGGAGAGCAGCAATAAGTAAAGGACAATATCCATAGTTTTATCAGTGCTCAACTTTTTCTATATCGTAAAACATGCCCTTCACCCCTTCTGAGCAGTTGTTGCATATCGGCACAGATTTGCGGTCTTTGAGGATGGCGTTTCGGAAGTCCGTGTATTTTTGGCCGGTCCAGATCTGGTCGAAGTCCGATTCACTGAGGGCATCGCCGAGGCCGTAGTGAACATCTTTGTCAAAGCAGCAGGGCGATACGGCGCCGTCCCAATTGATGACAGTGCTGTACCACAGGTGGCGACAGGTGTTGCTGATTTTGCTTTTGGTCGAGAGGTGGTCGGCTGTGTAATCGTAGCGGCTGAATTTCTCTTCAGAAGGCAAGAAGGTCTCTGCATCGGATTCGGTATAAACCTGGGCTGTTTTGAGCGAGAGGCGATCTACGCCTAACTCCCGAGCGAATTTGCGTGCGGCTTCAATTTCGTGTTCGTTGTGTTTCATAATTATAAATTGCAGGTGGATCAGGGGATAGCTGCTTTGCAGGTCGCTTTTGGCCTGAACAAGGAGGCGGATGCCTTCGAGTACGCGGTCAAAATTGCCCCCCACGCGATATTTGACATAGCTTTCGGATGTGACGCCATCCAGAGAGACCACGAGTTCGGAAAGGCCGGAATCGACGATGTCTCGAGCGGTTTCCCGGTTTTTGATGTAGTGGACATTGGTGCTGGTCAGTGTGGGGACATTGTGTGCGGAGGCCAACCGGATCATGTCGGTGAGGTGTTTGTTGATAAAGGGTTCACCCTGATTCCACAACATGAGGAGCAGGAGATGATCGGCCTGTTGCTCAAAGACATGCTTGAAGTGTTCAAATGGCATAATGCCGCGCTCGCGGGTCATGTCGCCATTGCCAGAGGGGCAAAGCGGACATTTGAGGTTGCAGAAATTGGTGGGTTCGACCATGAGCACAAAGGGTTTGCCCAGGCGAATATCCCGCCGAAATAGATTGGAGAGGGCGTAGGACGCGACCACTTTTGAGGCATTCCATATCCGTCGGGGCGTGATTGCGCGATGGTATCGCATAAAGGTTTCGGGCAGCAGTTTGATTGATAACATACTATTTCCATTTGAACGGTGAAAGTGTGCCGAGCGCGCAGATGATGACAATATAGGGTATGATCAGGATTTCGAGAACAGGAAACCACAGGAGTAATTTCAGGCTTTTGAACTGGATGCTGCCGAAGAGCAAAAAAACGGCATCGGCGATTATTTTTATCCCCAGACAAGAGCCGACCAGATAAAATAATTCTGCGTCAGTCCAGAAAAAAATGGGCAGTGTCGCCAGAACGACATGGAATATATACACCGCAAAAGCCAAAATCAAGGTGGGAATGCCGTAGTGAATGGTTTTAGATTGGTAGCGCACCTGTCGATTGATGAGATTGTCTGGGTGAGACGCCGAGGGGACGAATGCATCGGCGTCTGCGTTGAACCGAATTTTCCACGCGCTTTTTTGCGCGAATTGTCGCATGAGCAATACATCGTCACCGCCTATGATGTGTCCGATGTCGTTAAAACCCTTAACCTCATCAAAGGCTTTTCTGCGATAGGCCATGTTGCGCCCCGAACAGGTGAGTGGAAATCCAATGCCCGCGCTGCCCGCTGCGAGAGTTGAGACGATGAGTGCTTGGAGAGATAGCAAGCCCGATAGGACTTTTTCGTTTTGCAGCAGGGGAGCATGGCCGATGACCATGCCGACATCAGGCGCAAAGTGCGCGAGATTTGAGGTTATCCAATTGGGACCGGGCCGACAATCGGCGTCTGTTGTAAAAATAATATCTCCACGCGCGTGTTTGATGCCCTGCCACAGGGCGTTTTTTTTTGGACAGATATAGTTCTGATGTGTGACAGATACGCGGCTCAGGTTGGGTAAACGACGCGTCCATTTGTCGATTCGAGCGGCGGTATCATCGCTGGATCGGTCATCTACAACGATAATTTCCAGATGGTCGTCAGGATAGGTCTGTGCGGCCAAAGCGCGCAAACACGCATCGATGTTGGTGGCTTCATTGCGAGCAGGGACAATAACGGAAACAGATAGACACCGTCCATTTACTTGCCGCGATCTGCGCAAAAGACCAAACAAAAAAACGACGATCAGCGTGATGTACACAGCACAAAGGCTTGTGATGAAATAGATTGCAAGGTCGTTCATGTGGTGAATTGTCAGTGGTCAGTCCGATCAACCCATCTGTTTCTCGCTTAAAGTATCGCTTTTAGAAGGATGTGCAAAGAATAAAATATCTGTCCCTTGCAATAATGAGCATGGTACTGTCTTGACAGAAGATGGATCATTCGATAGGATGGAGTACATATATAGCTGAAGAATCCACAATGCACAGAGGAGCAACGGAATAATGAGCTTTTTTCAGTTAGAAGAGCGGAACTCAAGCGTGCGGCAGGAAGTGCTGGCCGGATGCACCACTTTCCTGACCCTGTCGTATATCATCTTCGTGAACCCGCTGGTGCTGGGAGGCGCGGGAATGGACACTGGCGCGGTGCTGGTAGCCACCTGTCTCGCTGCAGCCTTTGGATCCGCGGTCATGGGCCTTTACGCCAACTATCCCATTGCACTGGTCCCGGGAATGGGTCTGAACGCCTATTTCGCTGCGGTCGCGGTGGGCACACTGGGATTGTCCTGGCAGGTCGCGCTCGGAGCGGTGTTCTGTTCTGGATGCCTGATGCTCATCCTGTCCGTGCTTCCCGTGCGAGAGTGGGTCGTCAACAGCATTCCTCGCTCACAGAAGATGGCCATCGCAGCGGGTATCGGATACTTCCTTGTCATTATTGGATTGCGCAACGCAGGGATTGTGGTAGCCAGCGAAGCCACGCTGGTCACGCTGGGCGATCTGGCTCAGTGGACAGTGGTGCTGGCGGGCCTCGGATTTATTGGAATCGTGGCGCTCGAGCACCGGAAGGTGCCTGGCTCTGTGCTGATCTGCATTCTGGTTGTGGCATTGGTGGGTTGGATAGGGGGGCTGTCGCCAGCACCGGAATCCGTGGTAGCGCTACCACCTTCGCTGGCTCCAACAGCGTTGCAACTGGACATTGTCGGGGCATTCGAGATAGGCTTGATCTCGATCGTATTCGCATTCCTGATGGTGGATCTATTTGACACCAGCGGCACGCTGGTTGCGGTACTCAACGAGGGAGGATTGACCGATAGCGCCGGTCGGGTTACAGGGCTGCGCCGTGCCCTTGTAGCGGATAGCTCCGCCACTATAGTTGGCGCACTCCTGGGCACGTCAACCACGACGTCAAGTATCGAGAGTGCGGCAGGGGTGCGGGCAGGTGGGCGGACTGGGCTTACGGCTCTGGTAGTGGCGGGGCTTTTCCTGGTTGCGCTTGCGTTCGCACCGGTGGCGACTGCGATTCCGGTTTACGCGACTGCCCCAGCGATCGTGTTTGTAGGGTGTGTCATGGCGCGTGCACTTCGGCACATAGAATGGGAAGATCTGACTGAGTGCGTCCCCGCCATCGTGACTGCAATCGCGATGCCTTTCACCTATTCGATTGCCACAGGGATCGGTCTTGGATTCATCTCCTATGCACTCATTAAGGTGTTGGGCGGGCGCCGCCATGAGCTGAATCTGGCGGTGGTTACGGTGGCGGTGCTATTCGCGATCCGGTTTGTGGTCGGGTCACTCTAGTACTCAATGCGATCCACCTTTTCCTGCCACTCCCTGAAGACCGCTAACGCCTGGTCGTGCAGCAACTGCTGGGAGGGGATTTGGCGTTTGGCTCGCGGCAGTTGCAATTCCTGGTAAAAGAATTGGTCGTCGAAGCCGATATTCCTGGCGTCTTCGGCGGTATTGGCGAAATAAATTTTTTCGATTCTGGCCCAGTAGATGGCGGCGAGACACATAGGGCAGGGTTCACAACTGGTGTAGATTTCGCATCCCGCAAGGTGGAAGGTGTCGAGCTTGAATGTCGCCTTTCTGATGGCCATGATCTCCGCATGGGCTGTGGGGTCTTTGCTGGAGATCACCTCATTATACCCCTCCGAAATAATTCTTCCATCCTTGACGATAACCGCACCGAATGGACCGCCTTCTCCCGCTCTCATATAAATCCGGGAGAGCTCTATGGCTCTCCCCATGAATTTCTGCTGCATTCCAATATCTCCTTTTCTCCTGATATTTTGTTAAACTAACAGACAAAATATAGTCTAAAAAATGAAAAAGCGGCACTGGCAATTTTCCCAGTGCCGTCGTTTTTTATTGATCCAATTAAAAATAACCAAAATTATATTACCGCGCCTCATTGACACAAATAGGTTGT
>VXRD01000043.1 GCA_009838845.1 Gemmatimonadota bacterium
GATGCATCCGATATTATGAAAACCGCGAATCTACGAATCAGCGAATCTACGAATCTACGAATCTACGAATCTACGAATCAGCGAATCTACGAATCTACAAATCAATGAAATAGGTAATGTACATGAAAGCCGTCATTGCGGCATGGTGTTAGCCGCAATCCAGAGGTTTTGGTGGTTGGGCGGGATTCGTCTATTCGTCTATTCGTCTATTCGCGCTTTTCTCGTCTATTCGTCTATTCGTCTATTCGTCTATTCGTTCAGGACCGATAAGAGGAATTGGCCGTAGCTGTTTTGGGCCATGGTTTGTGCGAGTTGTTCGAGTTGTGCGGCGTCGATGTATCCCCGGCGATAGGCGATTTCTTCGATGCACGCAATTTTGAGGCCCTGGCGTTCCTGTATTGCCTGGACAAATCCCGATGCCTGGTGAAGCGATTCAAATGTGCCAGTGTCGAGCCAGCAATACCCGCGGCCGAGGAGTTCGACTTCGAGTTGCTGGCGTTTGAGATATTCTTCGTTTACATCGGTGATTTCGTATTCTCCACGCGCCGAAGGTGTGAGGTTGCGGGCGATGTCAACGACCTGGTTGTCGTAAAAGTAGAGGCCGGGCACGGCGTAGCGCGATTTGGGGTGTTCGGGTTTTTCTTCTATGCCGATGACGCGGCCTTCGTCATCAAATTCGATGACGCCATATCGCTCGGGGTCGGTTACTGCATATCCAAAGATGAGTCCGCCTTCGGTGAGTTGTCCGGCTCGATCTAATATTGCGCCGAGGCCATGGCCGTAGAAGATGTTGTCGCCAAAGATTAAGCAAACAGGGTCGGTGTCTATAAAATCGCTTCCGATTACAAATGACTGGGCAACGCCTTCGGGGCGCGGTTGTTCGGCGTATGTGATGTTGAGGCCGAGATAGGAGCCGTTATTGAATAAACGCCTGTAGAGGGGCAGGTCGTGGGGGGTGGAGATGATCAATATATCCCGGATGCCAGCCAGCATGAGGACGGAGAGGGGATAGTAGATCATGGGTTTGTCGTAAACGGGCTGGAGTTGTTTGCTGACCACGCGCGTGATGGGATAGAGGCGGGTGCCAGCCCCACCTGCAAGTAAGATGCCTTTCATATAGTGTCTCCTGAGGTTTAGGCGTTAAATATGGATGCTGGTATGGGATATTGTCAAGTGATAGAACACATGAGTTGGTTTTTGGTTCGGGTTTTGGAAATTGCAAGGAGGTGAAAATGAGCGATAAAGGGTATGCGAATCCCGAGTTGTTGATTTCGCCGCGGGATTTGTATGAGAGGGCTGCCGATGTCTGTATTGTGGATACGCGGCCGACGCATGCATATCACGCTGGGCATATTCCGGGTGCGCTTCATCTGGATCTTTATTCAATCAGTTTGAACGATACCCGCGAACAGGCTTTTGATGCGTTTATGTGGATGCTCGGTTATTTGTTCAGTAACCGGGGTATTGGTACGGATAAGACGGTGGTCTGGTATGAGGATGATTCCGGGGTGCGCGCGTCGCGCGGTTTTTGGATTTGTGAATATCTGGGGCATCCCGATGTGCGCGTGCTGGATGGGGGATGCAATGCCTGGACGGCTATGGGCTATGAATTGACGACGGATTGTGAGGAGGCCGAGCCCGCGGAGTTTGTGATAACCTCGGTGCCGGGGCGCCACATGGGGGCCGATGTTTTAAATGGTCTTTTGGGGCGCGAGGATGTTGTGCCTCTGGATACGCGCGGTGACGATGAGTATTTTGGGCGCAATGTGCGGGCTGCGCGCGGGGGGGCTATTCCAGGTGCTGTGCATGTTGAGTATGTGAATAACCTGGATGAGACGGGGGCGTTTAAGCCAGCGGATGAATTGCGGGCGATGTACGAGGCTGTGGGTATTTCGCCCGATAAAGAAATTGTGCCTTACTGACAGGGCGGGTACCGCTCTTCCCAAACGTACCTGGCACTGAGGTTGCTGGGTTATGAAAAGGTCCGAAATTATATCGGGTCGTGGAAAGAGTGGGGTGACCGGCTGGATTTGCCGGTCGAAGTGCCTGAAGAGAAGGAATAGGTTCTTTTGAGTTAGGAGATCATATCTTGGATTATAACAGTCGTCCCAATGTTCTCATTTTGATGAGCGATCAACACCGCGCGGATTGGATGACGTGTGCCGGGAATAATACGGTGCCTACGCCGATGATAGATCGCGTGGCTGCGCGTGGGGTGCGGTTTGAGAATGCCTATTGTCCCTATCCGGTGTGTACGGCTTCGCGTATGTCGCTGTTGACGGGTTTGTACGCTCATAATACGGGGGCTATTAATAATAGCGATAGGTTGGATTGGCGCTATCGCACGGTGGCGCACCATTTTGCCGATCACGGATATTTGACGAGTTTGATCGGTAAGATGCATTTTAACGATGCACATAATCACGGGTTTGCGTCGTATTTGTCGATTAACGATTGGTTGATGTATTTGGGTCCGAAGGTGGGGCATTATGCGAATGAGATTGCCAATCACGCGATAGGCGAGGGGTTTTTCAATTCGGTTTTTGATACGGGTAGTGGGTTTCCCGATGTGTCGTTGCTGTGGGATGGCGCAAGTCCATGGGCGGGCAATGTGGCGCGGTGGGATTTTTCGAGTACGGCTTCGCCGCTCGATGCAGAAGATCATCTGGATATGTTTGTGGCGCGCGAGTCTGTGAAGTTTATGCGCGAATATCGCGATCAGCCGTTTTTTTTGATGGCGAGTTTTATGAAGCCCCATCCACCTTTTTATCCGCCTCGCGAATGGGCAGAGCAGTTTTCGCCGGAATCGGTAGATCTGGTGGAGGTGGGGGATAGTTCGCAATATCCGAGGCATATACAACAGCGTATTGATAGGACGCAGGGTATGGGTGAAAAGCGTCTTCGGGCGCATAAGGCGGGGTATATGGGCAATCTATCTTTTGTCGATTATTGTATCGGGCGCGTGCTGGATGGGCTGGAGGAGTTGGGGCTGGTGGAAGATACGATAGTGGTCTATACTTCGGATCACGGTGAGATGGGCGGTGAGCATGGGTTGTATCAGAAGTTTTGTATGTTTGAACCTGCGGTGAAGGTGCCTTTGATTGTGAGTTGTCCGTCTCGTTTTCCAGAGGGTCGAGTGGCTTCTGCGCTGACCGAATATTTTGGTCTGTATCCCACGCTTTCAGAGTTGTGTGGGTTGTCGGCACCAGACCGGACGACGCTGATGGATTTTGAAGGTGCTCGCGAGACAATGGATGCGGAGAGTTTTGCCAGTGTTGTGCGCGATCCCAATACCCAGGGTCCCGATGCCGCGTTTTCCGAGCATGGGTTGCGTTCTCATATGCCCCAATATATGGTGCGGGACGAACGGTTTAAGTACGTTTATAATGATGGGGGTTCGCGGCATGAATTATACGATTTGGAAAATGATCCGGGCGAGTGTATCAATTTGATCGATAATCGAGATTTTGCTGGTATTTGTGCAGATTTACAGGAGCGGTTGTTCGCGTGGTACGATCCAGATTCCAACCCTTATTGTGAACGGTGAGATGAGGTATTGGAGGGGCTATGGCAGACCGAAAAACTATTTTGATGCAGGCGATGCGCTGGGATATAACTGTTGATGAGGCAGCGGAGCAATTGGGTATTTCGCGCCGGTCGTTTCGGGATTTTCAACGGCGGTTTTTGCGCCAGAAATTGCCCAGGACGGAGGAGAGGGTAAAAGCACCAGTGGATCAGCAGGTGACGGTGTTGCGCGACCGGTGGGGCGTGGCGCATATCGAGGCGGCTTCGATGGCGGATTGTTTTACTGCGCTGGGATATGCTATGGCGCAGGATCGGCTGTGGCAGATGGATTATATGCGGCGGTTGGCACACGGGCAATTGTCGGAGATTTTGGGAGCGGATTATCTGGCGCAGGATCGCTTGCATCGGACGATTGGTTTGGCGCGCGCGGCACAGGGGGCGGCTTCGGCAATGTCGGATGAGGTGAAGATGGTGTTGCAGTCGCTGGGCGGCGGTATCAATGCGTGGATGGAAGCGATGGGTGATCGGCGTTGTGTTGAGTTCGATTTGCTGGATTACGATCCCGCGCCGTGGACGGTGGTGGATTCGATTGCGATATGGAAATGGCGGTGGTGGATGCTGACGGGGCGGCTGAGTGCGGTTGCGGTGAATGAGGCGGCCAAACGCTATTTGCCTCCCGATTTGTTCGATTTGTTTTTGACTACAGAGGCTTCAGAAGAGACCATTGTTCCGTCTGATGAACCGGCCGGTGTGGGGGGATACGATACGGGGATTGGCAGCAATAATTGGGTGATTGGGGGCGAGCGGACGGCGAATGGCAAACCCGTGCTGGCAACGGATCCGCACAATGATGTGAGTTTGTGCCGGCAGTGGTATCAGGCACAGGTGCGCGCGCCGGGTATGGATGCTGTGGGCGCGTTTTTTTTGGGGACGCCGGGTATTTATCTGGGGCATACGCGCGATACGGCGTGGGGCGTGACCAATCACTCGGCTTCGGTGCGCGATTTATACGTTGAAGATGTGTCGGCGGAGGATGAGAGTTTATATCGAGATGGCGATGCATGGCGTCCGTTTGAGGTGGAGGAGCAGGCGATTCCCGTGCGCGATGCCGCAGCGGATGTGCTGGTGATTCGCCGATCCCGTCGCGGTCCGGTTGTCAATGAGTTTGTGCCTGCTGCAGGTGATGGGGAGCAACCCGTGCTGTCTATGCGCTGGATAGGGTCTGAGGCGACAACGGGGTTTGAGGCGATGCTGGGGCTGATGCGGTCAAAAAATGTCGCACAGGTTCTGGATGCGCTCGCACAATGGCCGATGCCTATTTTGAATTTTGTGTTTGCCGATTCCGATGGGAGGCTTGGATATCACGTGGTGGGGCATGTGCCAACGCGCAGGGTGGGAGATTTTGGGTTCCGCCTGGCAAATGATCCGGATTGCGAATGGGGCGCGCCGTATGCTTTTGACGCGTTACCGCATCTGGTGGATCCCGAGCGCAATTGGGTGGCTACGGCAAATAATCCACCGTGGGGCGGTCGAGGTCCTTATCTGTCGCTGGGTTCGTGGTCGGACGGGTACCGCTTTCGGCGGATTAGGGCGCGTATTGAGGAATTGGAGACGCATACGCAGGAGAGTACAGGTGCTATTCATGCCGATGTCGTACACGGGCGGGGGGAAGATCTGGCGCCGATAGTTGCAGAGATTGCATTGAGAGCGGGAAATAAGCGCTTGCGCGATCTGGGCGAGTTATTGCGCGAATGGGATGGCGCGTATGCGGTGGATTCGGTTGCGGCGACGGTGTTTACGACATTTTGGGAGCACTGGGTGCGGCGGGTGGTGCGGGTTCGGTTTCCCGAGCATGTGGTTCAACTGGTGGTGGGGCGAGGTGGCAGTGTGGCGCGGCACGTGTTGACGGGCCAGGCGTTGGATTGGACGCCGGATGATTGGGATCTGGATCGGGAGGTGCATGCGGCATTGGGCGATGCGCTGGATTGGTTGCGCCGCCGCGTGGGTCCGCGAAAGTCGCAGTGGCGCTGGGGAAGGTTGCACACCGTGACTTTTCGGCATCCGCTGAGTGATGGTGGGGCATTGTCAGAGATGTTTGATGTGGGGCCTTTTGAGTCGTCGGGGAGTACGGGTACTGTGCGCGCGACGGGGTATAATTTTGGCAAGCTGTTTGAGGTTGGTTCGCTTTCGACCTATCGGATGGTGGTGGATATGAGCAATCCGGCGCAGAGTATGGCGACGGCGGCAGGTGGACAGTCGGGACATCCGGTCAGCCCGAATTATCGCACGCAGTCCGAGTTGTGGGCCGCCGATGAGTACCATCCCCTGCTGATGGATTGGGAAGATATAGTGGGAAATTTACAGAGCAGATTGGAACTGAATCCGTAGTCTGGCACGGTTTTTGCAAAAGAGATATTGTGCCAGATTTTGGTCGTTTTTTGGTCATTTTTTTCAATAGCAGGATCATTTTTTTCATTATTGTGGAGGAGTTTTGACACATGAAATTGACGCTTTCAATTCCGCGTTCTCGTCCGGCGCATCTGGCGAGTTTTTCCGCTCTAGAGGGATGTGAAGCGCCGTTGTTGCAGTTGAAAGGGAGGGGTGAGGTGCTGATTGCCGAGCGCGATCCGTCTGCGCCCGTTTATCACGTGAATCTGCCCGCGCTGGTCGGGGGCGAGGAAGCGAGTTTTGAGGTGTTGGCATTGGATAGTGCAGATGCGGCTGCGGGGATTTCGTCGCAGGATGCCGATGGCGAGCTACGTGTTTCTCTGTCGGGTTCGCCATTTATGACGTTTCACCACACGACGGATTATCCCAAGCCGGTTATCAATCCGATTTTGACGCCGAATGGGACCAATATGTTGCGCGAGCCAATGGCGGCATGGGGGGAGGGGGAACATCCCTGGCAGCGGGGGTTGACCCTGATGCAGGGTGCGATTAATGGGGTGGATTGCTGGAACGAGCGGCCCAACCAACCGGGATATGGGCGCACGGCACAGGATGATATTTCTATTTCGCACAATGCATTGTCCCTGGTGATCGCTTCGGAAAATACGTGGTATGAAGGCGACCGCGCGCTGATGAGCGATAGTCGTTGGTATCGGTTGTACGATTCGGGACGTGATGCCGCGGTTCTGGATATTGCGCTGATGCTCAAGGCTTCTCACGGTGCGGTGACGATTGGGGATACGAAGGAGGGTGGGTTTTTGTGTATTCGCGTGAATCCGTCGATGAATGCCAATGCCGATGGGGAGATGCGCAATGCCTATGGCGCAACGGATGAGACGGGGTGCTGGTCGCTGCCTTCACACTGGATGGATTACTACGGTCCTGTGGGTGATGAGGTGGCTGGGTTTGCCATTTTTGATCATCCGCAGAATTTCCGATATCCAACCACATGGCATGTGCGCGGTTATGGGTTGTTCGCGCCCAATTGCTGGATGTTCAAGCCCGATCACCTTATGCCCGAAGGTGGGGCTATGACGTTTCGCTGGCGCGTGATTGTTCACACAGGGGATACGGCGCAAGCCGATATTGCGAATCGCTTTTTGGATTATGTGGATGGGCCGCGCGTGGTATGGGCGTAGCGGAGTAGCAAAAAAACGCCTTTGGATCAAGAGGTATTTATGCTATATTTTCGGACAGTTACACACCACCAACGGTGAAAGGGAATTGGAATATGGCTGTCACAGACCGATCACAAGATACGGATAGGCACATTGGGCGGCTTGAAGGCATCGTAGAGCAAATGGTTAAAGACCAGGCCGAGTATAGACAAGACATGCGTGCCGTATCAGATCGCATCATAGATCAAATGGTTAAAGACCAGGCTGAGTATAGACAAGATATGCGTGCCATATCAACTCGTATAGATAATACGACAAACCGTATAGATAAATTATTATATTGGCAATTGGGTCTCTTGTCTGTGATTATCGGCGGTATAATCGGTATCTATTTTAAATGATGATATAGAATCCTCCGACACAGAAATTTTAATTTATTTTTTTAAGCCTCGGGTTATCCCGGGGCTTTTTTTATCTGGAGGAAATTTGCGATTTTGTCGCGTATTTCGTCGCGCACTTTGCGGAATACGCGTATTCGTTCTTCTTCTGTACCTTTGGCATCGGCGGGGTCTTCAAAGGGCCAGTGTCGCGTGTTTTTGGCTCCTGGGAAGATCGGACAATTTTCTTTGGCGTTGTCGCAAACGGTGATGACGAGGTCAAAATTTCGATTGAGATATTGATCGATGCTGTCGGATGTGTGGTGGGATATGTCGATGCCGATTTCACGCATGGCGCGAATGGCGAGGGGGTTGACTTTTGTGGGGCTGACGCCTGCGCTATGGGCGTCGTAAGTGCCATTGTTCAGATGGCTAAATAGCCCTTGCGCCATTTGGCTGCGGCAGGAGTTGCCCGTGCAGAGGATGAGTACGCGGTTCATGGAATTAAAAATTAAAAATTGAGAATTACAAGCAATCAGATGCCGCTTGGCTGACTACTGATCGCTTTTAACAACAACCTTTGGCATCGGTGCCAGGTTCGGAATGGCAGCGGATGAATTCGTAAAAAAACGCGCCTGCGGTTGCGCCGAGAATGGGACCGAGTACGTAAGCGGGAAAATGGGTCCAATTACCAGCGGCCAGAGCGGGTCCAAGGCTGCGCGCTGGGTTCATGGAGGCGCCACATAGCGGACCGGCAAACATGGCTTCAAACCAGATGGTGCCGCCAATGGCAAGGCCGGCGGCTTGACCTGTGGCGCGGTAGTCTGTGGCAACGGCCATGATGACGAGCATTAAGAAGAAGGTGAGTAAGAATTCCCAGATAAAAGCTGTGGCAAAAAGGTTGTCCATCGGTTGTGTAACACCCAGGTTGAGGGTCTGCTGTGGATGTTTTGCTTTTAAGATGGGTGTGAGGGACCACAGGTGAATGCCACTGGCGGCGATGGCTCCGAGGCATTGCGCTGCGATGTAGGGCAGGATTTCGCGTTTGGGAAAGTGGCGGGTGAAGGCAAAGGCAGTGGTGACGGCGGGGTTGAAGTGCGCGCCGGAGATGTGCCCGGTGGCGTAAACCATTGTCATGACGATGAGGCCAAAGGACGTTGCTATGCCCACGTGGGTGATGGCGCCTTCGGATAGCTGGTTGATGGCAATGGCTCCGCATCCGCCAAAGACGATGGCAAATGCGCCGATGAATTCGGCACTACATTTTTTGAGGAGGTTCATGGTGTCCATTTCTGGATGTCGGTGAGGATTTTTTCGGCATCGGGGTGCTCGGGTTGCAAGCGCAGCGCGGTTTGCAATTGCTGGATGGCGAGGTCAAAGCGCTGGTGCTCGGCATGGAGATAGCCCAGGCGTATGTGTGACGGTACGTGGACAGGGCTGATGGCGATTGCGCGCATATATCCGTCTATTGCGCGTTCATGTTCTCCTTTTTGGCGGGCGATCTCGGCCATTTGAAAATGCGGTCGGTGGTCGTCTGAGGTGCGTTCGGCGTATTTCTGAAAGGCTTCATAGGCGCTGTCTGTCTGCGCGGTTGCGAGATAGCTCAGGCCCAGGTGATAGCGCGGAATGACGTAATTGGGTTCGACTTCGATGGCTTTTGAAAAGGCTTTGATCGCCGCGTCATAGCGTTCGATCAGGTGGAATATGGTGCCGAGGCGAAAATGGACGCGGGTGAATTGGGTGTTGTGCGCCGCGGCTTTTTGGAGGTGGTCAACGGCTTTTTCTTGGTCCCCTTTGCGGTGTGCGATCATGCCGAGTTTGAAATGTGCATCGGCGAGTGTGGAATCGCGTTGCAGGGCTTGATGGTAGTATTTTGTGGCTTCGTCAATGCGGTCGAGTTCGTTATAAGCATTGGCCAATTCATAACAGGCTATGGGATCATCGGGATTGGCCTGAATGGCCTGGCGAAGTTGGGCGGTGATTGTTTCAAAGGTTTGGGCGTATTGATTGAAGAACATGCCGGATAAAGCTGCCTGAATATCGGGATTTATGGGCGACTGCTGGAGGGCCTGTTCGAGTTCGCTCATGGCTTCTTCTGTGCGGTTCTGACTTTTGAGGCTCAGGGCAAGGCGATAGCGCGCAGTAACGTGTTCAAAGTCGATTTTGAGGGCGTTGCGATAGGCATTTTCCGCTTCTGTTATTTTGTCGCGTGTTTCGTAGATGCGCCCGAGATAATAGTGGGGCATCGCGCTTTTGGAATCGCGTTGGATGGCACGTTTTAGACCGCTTTCAGCTTGTGTGAGCAGATCGTCGTCAATAGGAGATTGTCGCAGTGCCCGATACAGTGCCATCATGCTTTCAGTTGCCATGCGGAGTGCTTCTGCATTGTGAAACATGGGCATTTGCAGACGGGTTTTTTCATGGGGTGTCAGGGTCACGTTCAACTGATTTGGAATGGCGTAGAGCACGGGCAAGATGGCGTCGAGCGGTGCGGAGACGGATGCCTGTCCCGTAAAGGTTTCGATGACTTCGCCCGTGGTTGTATGAATCAAATCGGTTTCGATTTGGATGCGCGATCCCACAATGTGATAACGCCCGCTTAAAATCAGGTGGATGTCCAATTTTTTTGCGAGATCAGAGGAGCTTACCGGCGTGTCTCCGAGTTTGTGGCGCAGATATTCTTCGTCAACGGCATGTATTTTCGGTACATGGTAATAGGCATTGACATATCCTTCGATAATGGCTGCGGAGAGCCAATTCCACTGCGGGTCGCCCAGTGTGTTTTCATGTGGCAATACGGCGATGTTCCATTGGGCGTGGACAGGCGCGTGGATCAGGGTGATGAGCATGCTGAGTTTGAGGAGTTTTTTCATGTCACTTCTTATCCGTTGTTAAGTTTTCATCATCGTGCGTGACATAGAGAAATGCAGTACACATTTCATCGGTTGATTTTTCGCCCCATCGCACCAGCCTGGGTGGATTGTTGGGGTTTCGGGGGTTGTCGGCAGAGTTGTCGTAAAAGGCTTCGAGCGCGATGCGGGTGCCGCGCGGGAGTGCGACGGGTGTTTTGTACACGTAGGTTTCTTGCCAGTTAAAGTCCCAGGGTTTGACCCATATCAGGGGTTTTTGGGTGCCGTTGGGATAGGTTGCAGTTATTTTCATTTCCGTGCCGAGCAAGTGCATGTGAGGCAAGATGCCGATCAGGTGCTGGTCGCGAGTGATGGTGATTGCGCCGGTTACTCTGTGTTGTTTGATGCTGGGTGGAATGAAGAGCAAGCGGCTGTTGATGACTTCTTCGCGGAGCTGTTTTTGTACGGGTTTTTGGGCAAAGTAGATGCCCAATCGAGAATGATCTTTTACGGCGCGGCCAATTTTGTGATAGTGGATCTGGAGGATGATGTCGCTGTTGGGCGGTAAATCGCGACCTATGCCATCTGGAAGAACAAAGGGGGTGTTGCCGGGTGCCCAGCCGCCCAGGGATTCGTAGATGGGTACGCCAATGCCGCCAAAGCAAGGGTAGCCCGGCGCGGACGCGTTTTCCTGTTGCAGGCGTGCTTTGCCAGAGATGTCGATGTACACGCTGACGTGGTGGACAACTTCGCGCTCTCCGGGCAGGACTTCAATGGCCGATACGTAGTTGCCCGTGTCCTGTTTTGTGGGCAAGACAAAGCAGCGGTATTCGTCGCGGCCCACAGCTTCGAGTGGATAGGGTGCTTTGGGTTCGAGGATCAGGTCGGGCGTGCCCAGGGTCCAGCTTTTGGAAAATGCAACGGGTTCGGGCTGGTCGGCGGGATTGCCCTCTGGCATGCCGCTGTTGACCCATTGCGCGAAGGTGAGGATTTCGGCGTCTGTGAGTCTGCGGGAATTTTTGAAGTCGCCGTATTCGGGGCGCGCTTTCCAGGGTGGCATGATGCGGGCTTCGATGGAGTCGCGCATCTGATAGGCCCAGGCGAGTACTTCTGTGTAGTCGAAAAAGGGTACGCGACCAATGCCGCCGGGGCGATGACAGTTCTGGCAGCGATTTTGGAGCAGGGGCAGGATGTCGCGATAAAATGTTGGGGTGGAGGTGTTCGCGACAGTTGTTTGCCGGGGCGTGCGTCTGATTTCACAGCCAAAACTGGGGAGGCTGGTGTTGGCGATTTTGCGGTTGGCGAGTAGTGCATCGAGGGCGTCCCACAATCCGCGCGAGGTCGTGTCTTCGGGGATGCCCCAGCCGTTGTCGATTTCGCCCTTGTAACGCAGGCGGCGCTGGGCGTCAAATAGAAAGGCGTGGGGGGTGTGTGTTGCGCCGAGGTGGTCGGCGAGTTTGTTGTGGGGGTCGCGCAGGATGGTGAAGGGTACGGGGTTTTGGGCGTAGTGTTCTTTGATGTCTTTGTCGGTTTCGTTAAAATTGGCATTTACAGATATCAGGTGTACGCCTTTGGGGGCATACTGATCGTGTATTTGTGTTCGATGTATGTCGTATTTTAGCGAGGCAGGGCAGACGACGGAACCGAAGATGATGACGAGTGCGCGGTCCTGGGATAAATCACTGAGGGTAACGGGCGAGCCGTTGAGGTCGGCAAGGGTAAAGTCATTGAGGGTGTCGCCGATTTGGAGGGGAGCGGCCCAGGGGCAAATCGGGAAGGCGAGAAAGAGTGCGATGACGAGAGGGCGTTTCATTGTGATCAAATGTTGCGTTTTCGCAGGTAGTCGATGAGAAAAATGAGTGTGATTAGCCCAAAAAATCCGGCGATTGATAGGGCGATGTAGTGGCTTTCGTTCGGGAGTCGCCAGTATTGTATTATAACAAATATAAGGGCGGGGACAAAGAAGATGAGCGTGCCCAACAATGCATATATCGATTGTGTGGCGGGTTCGGGCTGAGGAGAATCGTGGATTGTGGGCTTTGTGGTCGGAGGGGCCGTTTCGGGAGGTTTGACGCGGGCGAGCATTTTTATGACGCTTTTGCGATAGCTGTTGTCAGCAGCGGCATATACGCTCCAAAAGGCGGAGATCTCTTCGGCACCCGTGCGGGTAAATTTCTTTTCGAGTGCGCGTTTGCGCTCAAGAGAAAGTTCGGCGGGTGCTTTTTTTTTGTGTTTTCGAAGGTCGTCAAGAATATGTGTGAGGCTGGCGTCGTACCCGTGAATCCAGGGATAGGTGACGTGTTGGAGCAATTTTTCATCGGGGTTTGTGTCGCCAAATTCTTGGAGATATGCGTCGATGAGTTTTTTCCGCCCGATTTTAGTCCCTGCACCGGGAAAGTGTTTTGCCCGCAGTTTGCTGTCGCGTTGAAAGGGCAAATAGAGATGGTTGTGATCCGCTATTTCGAGGATGCGTTTGAATGCGTTGGTGAGCGTTTGACGGTGGGACATGGATTAACACAGATGGACATAGTTGTGAATTAAAGAAGTAGTGCAGGATGAAAAGAAGGGGTCTGGGAACTGGGGGTCTGAGACGGGGGCTCATCCTGTTCACCCTTTCATCACTGGATAGAATCACTCCAGTGCAGGCTCTGCACATCCTGATCATCCGTTGACAGCTTTTCCAAAGCTTGCGACAAATATGAGAAAGTCGGGAAAGTCAACAGTGCCGGACCCGTCGAGATCAAAGGTTGCATTGGCCGTGCCAAAGGCTTCTGAGAATAGGAGGAAGTCATAAAAGTCAACGGTAAGCGAACCATTGAAGTCGGTGCGTGGATCAGCGGGGATGAAGATGGCCGAACCGGTGATGGTCAGGCTGATTGAGGCTTTTTCCGGGTCGTTTGAGATTATGTCGATGGTGCCGGTAATTGGACCTGGAGCTGGCGGATTGAAAGTCACGGTGATGTCTTGAGATTGACCGGGTGGTACTGTTAATTGGGTTTCTGAAAGCGCAATGCCCGCGATGTCGGATTGGATGTCTGTGATGTTGAGTGGGCCTGTACCAGTATTTGTGATGGTAAATGTTGTTGTGACGCCTCTGCCCATTTCGATTTCACCCAAACTCAAATTTTCCTGAACCAGTGAAATGATCGGGAGCGGGGACGCTTCGATGGTGAGGTCGAGAACGGGTATTTCCAGGGTGCCAACACTTTGTTCGCCGTGTTGGAAGGTGATTTTACCCGAAAATGTGCCAGCCTGTGTTGGTGTCAGGGTGATTTGTACGGTTTTGCTTTCGCCGGGGGCTATGGTCAGTGTGGATGGCTCTATTGTAATGCCTTCGGGAGCCGTGTATCCGGTGATTTCGAGGGGACCTGCGCCGGTGTTTTCGATTTTAAATTCTACGGTTTTGGACTGCCCCACTTCAAGGGTTCTGCCAAAGTAGATCTCTGATGGGAAGAGGGAAATAACAGGCGTTTTATTGAGTAGTGCATCGACTTGCGCGTTGATCAGGTCATGAGAGCCTGAGGCGATTGCTGTGGCTCTAAGGCGCAAGATGCCGCCCTGATCAATGACGAGGATATCTTCGTTGCGGGTGCCGAGAGTTCTGGAGACGCCAGAGGCATTTGTGAGCATGGGCGTCGTTACTCTGGATTGTGTCACATAGGATTGCGCCTGTGCGCGGTTGCCGTCATATCTGTCGAGTGTGAGGATCTGTAAGCCGGTTTTGTCTTTGTTGCGTTGGTGAATATTTGTTTCAAAGGCGGGACCCGCCCCTATGCAAGTCCCTCAGTTGTAGCCGACAAAAAAGAGGACGGAGACGGTATTAGTCGAATGACTGATGCCGTAAAACCTGCCGTCGAGGGCCTGGAGCTGAAATTCGCCTACTTTTTCGCCAATATTGGGCTGGGCAAAAGCTGTTGTGCATAAGCCCAAAAATAGGGCGATAGAGAAAATACGCATTTGCAAATGTTTCATGGTGTTCCTCCATAAGGTGAGAGGGCAGATTGCTGAGTGCTGACCGCTGATTGCTAATATACTAAATCGCGTGCAAAATGTCACGGGGTTTGCGCTTGATTTTGGGGTTTGGTTTATCTAAATTGTGTTTACGTTTCAGGTGTTTTGTGGTTCCCATTTTTTCTTCTATGTCTCTATCTATAAATGACTTTGAATCTGTGGTTCAGCGCGCTATCGCGCACCGCGATGGCGGCGATCTGGAAGCGGCTGTTGCGGGTTTTGATGCGGCGATTGCGGCGTGTGATAGCGATGCCGTTGTGTTTGTGCATCGCGGGATTGCTTATGGGCAATTGGGGCGATTTGATGCGGCGATTGCAGATTTTGACCGCGCAATCGCTCTGGCACCAGACGATCCCTGGGTGTGGAGCAATCGCGCGATTGCCTGCGGGTTGATGGGGCAGTTTGATGCGGCGATAGATAGTTTCGGAAAGGCTGTTGCGCTCGATCCGGAAAATACGCAGGCTCTTGCGAGTCGGGGAGAGACCCTGCGCGAGATGGGGCGGTTTGAAGAGGCTTTGGGAGATCTCAATCGGGTTTTGGCGTTGGATGCGGATTATTTTGGCGCGCTGATCAGCCGCGGGCATGTGTTGATGCAGTTGGGGCGGTTCGATGCGGCTGCGGTCGATTTTGATCGGGCGATTGCAGTGGGCAATGGGCATCCGGATGCGTTTGCCGGGCGGGCGGAGATCTACCGTCAGGATGGTGAGGCTGAGGCCGCGGTGGAGATGTTTGGACAGGCTTTGAAGGCGATGCCCGATCATCTGGGCGCGTTGATCGGGCGGGGTGAGGTGCTGCGAGAGGTCGATCAATTGGGGGATGCGCTTTTGGATTTTGACCGCGCACTCGTCGTCGCACCTGACGACCCGGATTTGTTGGCCGCGCGGGGTGATATGTTGCGGCAATTGGGGAGAAGTGCCGAAGCAATACGCGATTTTACACGGGCGCTGGAGATTTTTCCCGACCATCTTTGGGCGCTTATGGGGCGAGGCGTTGCATTGCGGATGGAAAATGATCCCGAGGCGTCGCTGGTCGATTTTGATCGGGCGGTGATGCTGGAGAATAGGGATGCGTGGATTTGGGCAAATCGCGGGGAGTCTCGACGAATGCTGGGGCAGTATGAGTCAGCGGTTTCGGATTTTACGCGGGCGTTGGATATCGATCCCGAAAATGGATGGGCATTAGAACTCCGCGCGGAGACGTTTCGGCAAATGGGACGATTTGCCGAGGCGGTTGAAGATTTGAATCGGGCACGGGCACAATGAGCGAGTCGCATCATATCGTTATTGCCGATCGCACGGTTCCGTTTGAAGAGACCATTGCGCGGTTTGGGGAGGCGCTGTCCAAAAAGTGTCGGTTTCAAACGCGCGCGCGGCGGTTTTACGATACGGTGTGGATCGCCGATTGTTATACGGATTACGTGCAGTCGGCACTGTTTCGCAAATACGAAGGGCCTCTGATGGAGGGTATCGCGCTTCGCACGATGGGCAAGGGGCTTTCCAAACAGCAAGTGCTGGCCGGGGCGATGGCAGAGGCGGTCGAGCGCATTTCGTTTTTTGATGCGCTGGCGAGCGGGAGGGAGACTCCCATTTATGAGTTGACTTCCGATGTAGAGCTTGTGCCGTCCAATATGAAGGTGTCGGATGTGCCGCATTTGAATGATTCGGCAAATGGGGTCTCGGCGGGCAATACTGTGCTGGAGTGCGTGTTTCACGGTTTGCTGGAGATGCACGAGCACCTGGATGTGGGGAGGCATTTTTACTGGCCCGGGTTGGAACACCGGCAATTTATCGATCCGAATTTGACGGGTTTTTCCCCTCGCGTTACAGAGAAGATGCTGGCTGTGGCTGTGCCGGGTGAAAATGAGAAGGTGACGACGGTTCACGCGGTGGTGTGTCCCAAAGATTTAGGACCTCTGGTGCGTACATGCACGCATTTGGATGGGCGCATGGCGTTGCAGCGGGCGTTTAATGAGACTGTTCAGAGTCACAAAACGCGGTTTGTATCTGATTTGCAGTCTTTTGATACTGAGATAGCGCTTTGGGATTTGCCCAATCATTTTACGGATGATTTGATAACCGATATTCAGGTTGTGTTGAGCGGTATGAAATCTTCGGTTTATGTGCAAGATTGGACAGATCCAGAGATGCAAATTCCAGTGTTGCGGCCATTTAGTTTAAAGACAGCAGAACACGAGCGGGATCACGCCATGATCGAGACATATGTGCATCGCATTATGGTGGATTCAGGCAATTATATTGTTTGGACGTGATGGAGTGCGTCATGATACCAAAAACGGTTTATCGATTCGGCGTTTTGGGTATTGCATTGGCCATGGCTTGTAGCAAGGCGGTCGATCCAGAATATGTGATTGAAGAATCTGTTGTGACCACGCCTGCGGGTACGGAGCATGTGCAGGTTTTTGTTCCGGCCAGCACCTTTACGATGGGGTCGAGCGATGGGCCTTCGAATGAGCGCCCGCCGCACGAGGTGATGCTCGACGCTTTTTATATCGATAAATACGAGGTGACCAACGCGCAGTATTTGGCTTATGTTGAGGCTACGGGAAGTGAAGAGCCGCAGTACTTTCGAATAGAGGGGTTTGATCGACCCGATCAGCCAGCGGTGGGGGTTTTGTGGTCTCAAGCGCGGGATTATTGCCTGTGGGCGGGTTTGCAATTGCCGAGCGAGGCGCAGTGGGAATTGACCGCTGCGGGTATAGATGGGCGCATGTTTCCCTGGGGAGATGAGCCTGCGAGTGAATCGCTGTGCAATTTTAATTTCAGTTCGGGTCCCATGCCCGTGGGCAGCTATCCGAATGGTGCAAGTCCTTATGGCGCGATGGATATGGCGGGCAATGTGTGGGAGTGGACGCTGGATGAATACCAGCATACGTATTACGCAAATAGCCCCAGGCACAATCCGGTTAATTTAGAAAATTCAGGTATGGAAGATGGGCCAGATCGCACGTTGCGCGGTGGGAGTTGGTTTTCACCACAACCCAGTATCCGCGTGTTTGTGCGGAGTACGGTTTTGATTATGGAAGAGCAAGCTCTGGCGCGCGACGATTTTGATACTTATGAAATATTTGCCCATATTGGGTTTCGGTGTGCGCGAGGAGAGCCTTAAGTGCGATACTGCTATTGTCATCGCATTGGTGGCCGTTGCTCTTGTGGGGGTGACGGTTTACATTTTTTATTGGCGCATCAACAGGACTTGTTATGCGGTTTGGGATATTTCACATTTTATGGGTGATTCTGGTGTTTGCGTCGTGCAGCCGGGAACGCGAGGTGCCCAATTTGGTGCGCGTTTCTGAGCCGGGGTTTACGGGGCTGGAACGGTGCGCTGCCTGCCATACCGACAAGTATGCCGAGTGGCGGCAGAGTTTGCACAGCGTCGCTATGACTGTGCCGAGTGATTCGACGATTGTGGGCGATTTTGGCAATGTGTCCCATGTGTATGGCGGTGTGCGGTCGCGCATGTTTCGCAGGGGTGGAGCGTATTATATGCAGACTGAGGGGGAGGATGGGCGCGCTGGGACATATCGCGTGGATTACGCGATTGGCAAGCGGCAGCATCAGGCTTATTTGACGGCTTTTCCCAATGGGCGGTGGCAGGTGTTGCCGCTGTATCACGATGGCGCGACAAATGATTGGGTCGATGCACAAGAAGGAGGGGTGGTGGCTCAGTCGCGGCCCCTTGCGGGAGAAGATTATTATTATTGGACGAATGCTGGACGCACGTGGAATTTTCACTGTTTTGATTGCCATGCCAGCCGGGTGCAAAAGCATTACGATGTGCCTACTCAGACTTATCGCACGACTGTGGGCAGTCTGAGTATTGATTGCGAGGCGTGCCATGGGCCGTCAGGCAAACACGATGAGACGCGCGGACAGGTCGATGCCCCGCTGCATTTGCTGTTATTGCGGTCGCTGGATAAGGAACGGTCTGTTGAGGTGTGTGCACAGTGTCATGCCGCCAAGGAAATTGTGGCGACCGGGTATTTGCCGGGTGAGAATTTTTACGATTATTTTTCTCTTGTGTTGCCAGATGACGAGGCGATTTTTTATCCCGATGGACAGCCCCGGGTTTATTTGTATCCCGCGGCATTGCATTTGATGAGTGCGTGTTATATTCAGGGTGAATTGACGTGTACGACGTGCCACGACGCGCACGGAACAGCGCGCGATGTCGATCTGTTGGCGGACCGAAGTGGCGTGGAGTTGTGCGAAACGTGTCATGGTGATGTCGCAGCCGATCCGGTCGCGCATGGGCATCACCGCGCGGGCAGTGTGGGCAATCAATGCGTGCAGTGTCACATGCCATATCACTATGTGACGGGAGAAAATTTGACGGATCACCGCATTGCATCCCCTGCGCCGGAAAATACGGTGGTCAATGGGGTGCCCAATGCGTGCAATCAGTGTCACGAAGATAAGTCCGCTCAATGGGCTTCTGCCTGGGCAAAGCAGTGGTATGGCGATTATCAGGACAAAATTGTGGCGCGTACAACGGCGATTGCGAATGGGCAAAAGGGCGGTGGTGTGGCGCCGTTGATGAAGCTGGTAAACGATGGGCGTGAGAGTGCGGTTTGGCGCGCGACGGCTGCGTCTTTGCTGGGGGGGGTGGAGGATGCGCGTGCGGTGCCGGCACTGGTTGAGGCGATGGGTGATTCGCATGCGATGGTGCGGATGAAGGCGGCGATTTCGCTGGGGCGTTTGGGCGATGTGCGCGGTTTGCCAGCGCTTTTGGATGCGTTGTCCGATTCGGCGCGTATTGTGCGGGTGCAAGTACCGTTCGCGCTGATGGATATTGGCTATTTGCCGGATGGTTCCGCTGTGGGCGATGCGTTCCGCCGGGCACTTGAGGAGCATCGCGATGTGGTGTATGGCGTGCAGGGCGACGATCCGGGCTTTCACGAGGGTTTGGGGCAGGTCTATGAAGCGCAGGGGCTTTTTGAAGATGCGAGGCGGGAGTTTGAGATTGTTGCAAAGTTAGACCCCCGGCATCCGGAGACCGCGGCAGATCTGGCGCGATTGGCGCAAAAACAGAAGCGTTTTGAGCAGATGAGGGCGTTGCTCAGGGAGAAGAGCGATTTGACTTCTCGATTGCGCGCAGGTGCATTGCTGTTGCACCACGGACGCTATGCAGATGCTGCGGTTGCTTTTGATGATGTGCGCGATGGTTCGCCCGTTTTGCATACTGCTGTGGGTAATGCGCTGTGGGGTAGTGGGGATCGCGCAGATGCTATCGAAGCCTATCGCCGCGCGCTTGCAATTGCGTCGGGATACAAACCGGCGATTCGACAACTCGCGTTATTGGCGTTTTCGGCTGGCGATGGCGAGGTGCGCGATGATTATGAGTGGGACGAGATGCCGATAGGCGATTGGGTGGAAAGGGGGACGGCACATGCGCTGTCGGGCGATTGGGCGTTGGCGCGCGCGGCATACCACAGGGCGCTGGAAATGGAGGATGCGGGTACGGGTTTATTTGGTTTGGGCAGGCAGGCGCGAGATGTGGGGATCGCAAAATCGGATTCGGTTTTTGCCGCCGGGCACCGCGTCTATGTGCAGGGTGCGCTCGCAGATGCGTTGCCGCATTTTGAAGTTGCGGTGAAATACCATGCCAACCGCGCTGATGTGTATGCGATGCAGGGGCTTATTCGGGCTGATTTGGGCGAGTTAGAGGTTGCGGAATCTCTTTTGCTGGATGCGTTGATTGTCGATCCTTTTTATGTGCCCGCGCTTACGGTGTTGGGTACGGTTTTACAGGAGCGCGGCGATATAGGAGGTGCGCTGTCTGTTTATCGACAAGCGTGGGTGCTGGAGCCAGAAGCGCAGGGGTTGGAGTTATTTATGGGGCAGGCTTATGCCATAAGCGGGCAGCGAGATAGTGCGGTTGTGATTTTGCGGCGCGTGATTGCGCGAGAGCCGGGCAATGTGCAGGTGCGCGATTTGTTGCGCGAATTGGAAGGGCGTGAATTGTGAAGCGCTGGATGAAAATTGTTGGCATTGGCGTGCTGGTATTGGGTTGCGCCTTTGGTGTGTTTTATGTGTTGCAGCCGGAAGAGGCGGTTCGGTTTGTTGCACATCCGGGTTTTTTGTGGCGCATCCAGAGTGACCAGTCGTGCGAGGGGTGCCATCGGAATATCGATCCGGGTATGGATAAACAGTGGCGCGAGAGTGCCCATTTTCGAGCCAATGTGGGGTGTGCGGATTGCCACGGTGAGAACCACGAGACGGTTTTCGCGGTTCGGGGGCAGGTGTCGGCGGGGATGTGTGGCAAATGTCACGCAGAAGAGGTCGAGGCATTTGCAGAGAGCGGGCATGCCGATGCGGAATTGGCTGCGTTGTCAGATGCACGTTTTTTGGCACAGTCTCGCGCGATGCAAGAAGAGGGGTGTATGGGGTGCCACAGCATTGGCGCGCGGTTTGCCGATGGCAGCGTGGGAGGGTGCAACACCTGTCATCCGAGTCATGAATTTAGCGCGGCGCTTGCGCGAGAGCCAGAGGCATGTGCCGTTTGTCACGGCGGTCCGGACCATCCGGTGATGGAGGCGTATAAGACGAGTATTCACGGGGTTTTGTATTATGCGGATAGAGATGCCGAGAAGTCGCCGAGTTGCGTGACGTGCCACATGCCCAATGGCGATCACGGGCATGTGGCAAATATCGGGTTGGGCGCAGTGTTTACGGGCGCAGTGCTCGAGGAGGATTTTTTGCCGCATCTGGCGATGAAGCGTTTGACAAAAGAGGAGTTTGAAGCGAATCGGAATGCGATGCTGCAAGTGTGCGCGCCGTGTCATTCCAATCGGTTTTCTCGAGAGAGTCTGGAGCGCGCAGATGCGATTAAGCGCGAGGCCGACGCGCTGGTTGCAGAGTCTTATGCGGTGATTAAGGCATTGTACGATGAAGGAGCGCTGGATCCCATGCCCGAAGACCGTCCGGCCAATCCGGTGGTTGGACACGTTTTTGAACTGGGCGGGCAGCAGTTGTACGAAAATACATCGGAGATTGAGCAGGCGTTTTTCAGGTTGTTCAAGTTTTATCACGCGACTACATTTAAGGCGGCGTATCACCATTCGCCAGATTATACGCATTGGGAGGGTATCGTGCGGATGAAGATGGAGATGGATAAGATCCGCACGGAGGCAAGGCGATTGCGGTTAGAGGGCAAAAAATGAGTTGCATATCATATATTTTTTTTTTACATTAAGTTGAATTTTTGGAAACATTTTTGAAACAAATTTTCAATCTATTATGTCTTGATGGCTATTTTTGTGTTGTATGTTTCAGATTTGATAACAAACAAAAGGAGGTGATGAATAGAGATAGATTTTTTTTGCGTTGCATAGTTAAAGTTGTTAAGTCGTTCATTTTTCGCAGTTTGCGAAAGGAGGTAGCACTTTGAGATGGTATAAAGTTTTAGGTTTTGTCGTTGCATGTGTTTTGGCTTCGGCAAGCATGTCTTCGGCTCAGGTTGCCGGTAAGTGGGGCCTGGGCGGATTCGTCAGCTATACCAATCCCCTGTTCACCTTTGGTGAACGGTTTGGGAGTGGTGTGGATAAATGGGGGCTTACAGCCAGTCGCGTTAGTAGCTCTCGCCTGACCGTTGAAGCCGAGTTTCACCACACTCAGATGGATGGTGGCGCTCTGGAAACCGGTGAGTTTACCTGGTCCCCCAAGGCTCTGACAGCCAAGCAATATAGCAGCAAAGATATCAACCCGAATAGTTCGCACACGAATCGCTTTAATAGTGTGCTATTGTCCGGGTTGTGGTTTTTTAATGCGGACCGTTCAATGGATGAGGGGAGTTTTTCGCCTTATATCGTTGCGGGTGGCGGTGTGTACGATCACAAGACCATAGCAGAAAATATCGTTTGGCCCGGTCAGAGTCCGACCGATGCCAGCGGTGTAGATGCGACGAATGTGGATGCCCAGGGCGATATTTTGCCCCAGGTGGTGATGGACCGCCAGGAAGATACGCGCACGGCCGTGACCGCGGTGTTGGGGTTGGGGCTGGAAGCGCATGTGACGCAGACGATCGCGCTGGATGTGCGTGCGCGGTATCATTTTATTCTCGGCGAACTCCGCCCTCGAGATGCGTGGGGCCTGGACAAGGCATTTCCGCTTCAGATGTTTGATCTGAGTGCCGGGTTCAAATTCTATTTCTGGGATTAAAGGAGGTAAAAATTGATGCAAAAGATACTTTCAATAGTTGTGCTGTCCTTGCTTGTTAGCGCGGGTGTTTCGTATGCCGCGACAACGGGAAAAGTGCAGGGTACAGTGCGCGACGCGCAGACGGGTGAAGTATTGCCGGGTGCCAATGTGGTGATTGATGGCACACAGCGCGGTGGAGTCACCGATCCCGATGGTTTTTTTGTCATTTTGCTCGTCGATCCCGGCACGTATTCGATGACGGCCTCGTTAGTGGGTTATGATGCACAGCGTCAGACCGACATCAGGGTTCAAGTTGACTTGACGACGACCGTTGATTTCCAGATTCGAGAGGCTGCTCTGGAATTGGGCGAAATCACGGTGATTGCAGAGCGTCCGCCGGTTGAGCCAGATAAGACGACGAGTAAATATATTATGAGTGCCGAGGATCTCGAGGCTGTGCCCATCGTGCGCGATATGGGTCAATTTATCGAGCTTCAGGCTGGTGTTTCAATCGATGCCGATGGTAATGAGCTTCAGATCCGCGGCGGCGACCCCGACCATGTGGCATACATCGTGGATGGCGTTCGCATTGCTTCGAGTGCTCGCTCGGGTCTTGGCCGGAGCCTGAACAAGAGTGCGGTTCAGGAACTCCAGGTGATTACAGGTGGTTATAACGCCGAGTATGGCAATGCCCAGGGTGGTGTGGTTTCGATGGTGACGCGCGATGGCGGTTCGGCATACAGCGGTATGCTGGACTATCGATTCACACCTGCCGGACAGAAGCACTGGGGTGCGAATGTGTACGATTCGCCAATGCACCGGGGCAGCAACAGGTGGGATAGTGCCGACTGGGTTGCAGAGCAGATCGAGATCCCCGCTGACCTGGATGGCGATGGTGCCAATGACATCGTGCAGGCACACAAGCGTCTGGACTACACGGGCAAAATGGGACATCGCATCGATGGCAATATCGCGGGTCCACTGAGTCAGGACATGACATTTTTTGCCAGTACGGTCTGGCGCAAAGAGCCGTCGGCATTGTTGAATGCCAATTTGACGACGCCTCCAAATACGCGCAATACGGCGAAGCTGACGTTTTCCGCGTCTCCCAGCTTGAAGTTGCGAGCAGGGGGGATTTACAATTGGAGGAAAGGGACCTCTGGCGGCCCGAGCGAAGGCGGCAGGTTGGATTTGCGCAACAGTGGTAAAAATATCTTTTTACACGTCGTAAATCCAACGGGTAACTTCATTGCCACAGATGCGTTGTTTTACGGTGCTGTGACGCATTCTCTGTCTCCCAAGACTTTTTACGAAGTGAATTTGGCCTATTCGACGACGGACCGCGATACAACGGGTTTTCATGGCCACTCTGTCGTGAATGACGATCTGACGTCTTCCAGCGTGAAGGATGCGGCAGGTCACTACACGATTTACCGCGAAGTGTCCAACTGGGCCCTGTCGAGTTACAAACGGTTGAGCTTTAAGGCAGATCTTTCCAGCCAGGTGAATAAGCAGAACTTTGTGAAAGCCGGCGTGGAAGTGATTCGCTACAACAACTGGTATCAGCGTTGGTGGTCAAATGGTCCCACGCACCGTAGCCTTATTTGGTTCTCCAAGAATTATACAGATACGGCATTCTGGCCCAGTGGGAACAATGTGGGCCTCAATCCCATTGATTTTGGTGTCTATATTCAGGACAAGATCGAGTTTGAGGGGATGATTGTGAATGCGGGCCTGAGGGGCGAGCTTTTCTTCCCGAATACCTATATCAAAGATACCGATGCCTGGTACGGTGCTAAGGCGCCCTGGAATGGCATGACGCGTTCCGCCTATATTCCCACAACTAAGGGACCCACGATCAAAGCATTTCAGCCTCGCGTTGGCGTGTCGCATCCGATTACGGAAAAGAGCCTCGTGCGTTTCTTCTACGGTCGGTTTACGCAGCGCCCGACTTTAAGCCAAATGTTCCAGAACCAGTTTACGTCCAATGAGGCTGTAGATAGGGATCTGAATGGCAATGGTGCGATTGATCCCGGCGAACAGTTCAACGAGTTCAATGACTCTGGCTCACGGCACGGCACCCCGTATTTGCCTCCCGAAGAAACCACTTCTTTTGAGGTGGGCCTGGACTGGAACTTTGTGGGTGATTATGTGCTCGGTCTGACGACTTATTACAAAGCGTCGGGCAATGAGATCAGAAGCGCCTCACAGCAGTGGATCGATCCAGGAGGCCATCAGTATGTGACGGGTGTTCAAGGCCATGGACCGGGCAACTGGCGCGATGTTCGCGGTTTTGAGATCAATTTGCGCAAGAAATTCTCGAACATGTTCGCGTTCAATGTGGGCTACAACCTGCAGTGGGCAGACGGAGGGCGCAATAGCGCGCACCGCCGCGATGTATGGCCCGATTCTCAGTTCGTAGCCAGTGGTTACTACTTTAACACCTGGGATGTCGATCCCACGACGGGCGCAGAGAGTCCCGTGTCATTGCGGGAAAAAGCGCGTCGCGAAGGGTTACCCGAGGATCACTACATCATCCGGTATGGAAGACAAGCGAATATTTATTTGCGGAGTCAACATAACAGGATAGTGAATTTCACCGGCACCGGTGGTGCGTGGTCGTGGATTCCGTGGTATTCTCACTATTCGGCAGAAGGCGCGCAGTTTGTCGCCGCTGAAGCCCGCACGAGCCTGGGCCATTACGACGATGGAGACAGAGAATTCTGGGAACGCGCTGGCAATCATCCCGGCAATCCGGGAAGTGGCGAAGGCACGCTGGCGGTGGCGCACAACCAGGAATCTGGCGAGCGCGCTCCGCTGACCGCTGATCGCCGCAGCTTTGGTTCGATTACGTTCTTGTTTGCCACGCCATCGAACTACGGTCCTTTTGGTGGCAAAGCACTGGGCAATATTCGTTCCAATCTGGTGTATTATCTTTACGCGGGTAACAGGTTTACGTATAGCACGGGTGGTATTCAGGGATTCCGACAGGGTCCCCTCCATACGCGTGCAGACTTCAATGCCGAGAAGGTGTTTGGCAATATGTCGGGCGTGAACATAACCGTAGCTGTGGAGATCTACAATTTGTTCAATCAGAAGGACTGGCGCCAGAATAGCCTTGGCGGGGTTCCGGAAGATTGGGATTCTGATCGCTATCAGAAGTATGGAATTATGGGCTTAGAGCCTACCAATGTCGATATTGTTGCGCTGGGTCTGCAAGCACCGGAAATCAACGATATCGGTAACTATTGGGATTCTCCACGCGAGATGAATTTCAGCTTGCGCATTAAGTGGTAGATCGCGGAAGGGCGCGGTTTTTCGCGCCCTTCTAAAAAAAGGGAACTTTTGATCCCAGCTATTAGTTTATATTGTACTATAAAACTGAAAATTTGAGTGGTGTGCAGGGGCGCCTGCACACCGCCGGCTTCACGCAGAGAGGAGGGATGGTCAATATTTTCGCTTGAAGTCGCCGGGGAAACGCAGTAGATCGCAAGTAGTAAAGATGTCATCAATCACTCCATAGAGGAGCAGTATCCATGTCCAAAAAGCTCTGGTTTTACGCTTCCGGATTTTTCGCCGGAGTTGGCATGTGCCTGGCGGGTCTGGTCACACAGGCTCAGGCTCAATGGCCCGGCAATGCCAGAATCTCGATGTCCCGGGGTCAGATCGGTCACACGCTCCACAATCCGGGCATGACGGGAAAGAAAGACAACGAGACAAAGCTGGCACAGTCTTCGTTTTCGTATCCTCAGGGCCGCAATATCAAGGTGTATTCGGGCGGTTCTGAGCGCGAGGGCTGGAATGCCAAGTCGAATACAGGTGGTGAAGGCTTCTGGGTGCTTTCCAATACGGGTGGCAGCCCACACGGTACGTATGCAGGACCGCGTATTACGTCTTCAGACCTGATTGGTCGTCCCCACGATATGACGCAGATGCCCGAAGCCTATGTAGGCGTTGTAGAAGATGGGAGTTGGGCAATGGCGATTCGCAGAGATAGTGGTGCCGATGCGCCCAATATCGCGGGATCAACAGTTGCAGACCGCCGGACCAACTGGTGGCCCGCAGCCCACGGTATTTCCAATGCATCGCCTGGAACGAATCGGGCAGTTGTGGTCTGGAACTTCCGTTTTGGTCGCTACAACAGCAATGAGCCTTTTGCCAATCGCATTGGTTCTGGGGAATTTCCGCAGTACAGCGCGCCTTCGTGGGTAGAGTCGCTGTCTGATGATGATTTTCCCGAGTTGATCGGTATTCAAGAAGGCGGTTCTTCTGCCACGGGATTGGAATGGACGCGCAAGTGGTTTTCCACGGCGCATCCAGATCACGATGAGTATTTTGTCGTTGACAACGAAGTGGTGAACAATTCGGGTTCGACGGCCGAGGGTGTTTATATCACCTTTGCCAACCGCTTCCACGCAGGCCAGGCTTCTGGCTGGCGGTCAACGTCGTGGAATCGCCCGCGCGATTACACGCGCGACGATTATTATCGCAACACATTGGCAGCCAATTATCTCAATGGCGTCAGCCGCGGGGATTACACCTCTGCCCTGGGCAGGTCTGCTGGTTTGCAGCGGGGTGTTGACCTTGCCAATGACGGTCATTTTATGACGTATTACCACGATGGGGACTCCGATCATATTTCCAATCTGATCAATGATCTGGGCGATCCCTATCGCTATTCTATCGCCCGTGAGCGCTATACCCGCGAGCAGACCTGGGTGCGCGAAGGGATGATTCAGCACGGTCAGTATTTTGGCCTGGGTACTGTGGATGCCTTCCCGCCGTTTATGCGTTATGGCGGCGTGGATGATGCAATGTATGTGGCACCACACGACAATCCGGTCACAGGACACGATGAGAGTATGCAGCAGCCTGCTTCGGTGCTCTTCCACGCCTATCGCGGTAAGAACGACTTTGACTATCCCTCGCCAGACCGTGTGGGCGATGGTCAGATTTACGACGCGGTTGCCAATGGCGGTTATACCGCTGAAAATGAAACCCCCGGGCATTATTCCACGCTGGTGTCTTATGGCCCTTACACGCTGGCACCAGGTGAGAAGGCCAAAGTGGTGGTCGCCTATGTGGTGGGTCTGGCGGCTGATCACCCCAAGTATGACGATTACAAGAAGTATGCTCAGCCCTTTAATATGGGCTGGATGAACCACTATGGTGGCAGGGGATCTGAGCCTACGAAGTTGGCAGATCGCCAGCCGGAGATTCCTCTGGGTGAAGATGTAATGTTTGATCACTTTGAGAATGCTATTCAGTGGTATAATTGGGGTTATGATCTTCCCAACCAGCCGCCCAATACCAAGGTGGCGTGGGATTCCAACCTTCAGGGTAAGACGCAGATTCGGTGGAGTGTCTTTGGTGAAGAAGCAATGGATCCAGATTATTCTGGTGCTGAGGCACAGGATTTGCGCGGATATCGCATCTACCGCTCGTCTGTGGAGTATCAGGGCGAGTGGGAGTATGTGACCGAGTTTTCATTCGAAGATGCGCGTGCGGGCAATTTGCCCACGGGTGTCTCGTATGAACCTTCTCGTACGTGGACAACGGTTAAGAGCGGTTCCTGGCCAACGGGTATTCCACTTACGACCAACCAGTACGCTGATGTTGGTGAGCATGGTAATATCAATTCCGCTGCTGGTCCCGAAATTCCCGGCACGTACCTGTTTGACGATCAGGGCACGAACGCTGGCTTCCCCAACTGGTATAGTGTGCGTATGTATGACTCTGGTCACGGTGATTGGAATGGCGTGAGCAGCGTCGATGCCCTTGAAGCCGCGCAGAACACCTCTTTGGGTGCTGTGTATGGTTCTCGCTCGGGTATTGTTCCCGTGGTTCCGGGTGCAGCGGTGTTTGATCGCCTCGAAGAGCAGGTTCGCGTGGTTCCCAATCCGTTTAAGGTAGATAGCGATTTGCATACGTACAACCGTCAGCAGAATATGCGGTTTACCAATCTGCCGGGTCGCTGCCAGATCGACCTTTACGATGTGACGGGTCAGCGGATCTGGACATTCTACAACCAGGATCCTCTGAAGGGCGAAGTGACGTATATCCAGCTTGCGGAGAATCGTCCGTCTAACTTTGGTGAGGCGATGTTCCCGGGTATTTACTTCTGGAAGGTTACGTCTCTGATGCCGGGTTCAGAAGGCAAAACGCAAACTGGCACTTTTGTGATCATCAAGTAAGGCGCGAGGCCAATAGAAAGGAGAAAGACAATGTTGAAGAAAGCACTGCTTTTCGGTCTGGCTGTTGTCCTTGCCCTGCCGATGTATGCACAGGCTCAGGAAGAGCGGCCGACCCAGGCTTCATTAGGACCTTTTCCCGTGGATAGGACGCGCATCCCTCCTGAAACGGATCTGATTAAGTATGCGCGTGTGACGACCACGTCTTATGGTTTCTTGAAGTTGACGGGCAATGCGCGCTCAGCAGGTATGGGTGATGCGTATTCGTCTGTTGGCAATGATCTGTCGGCGGTCTTTTACAATCCCGCTGGTGCAACACAGATCGAGCGTTATGCGCTGACAGCCTCTTATCTGAAGTGGATTGTAGGGTCCTCAATGGGCACGTTTGCCATTGGTGCCAAGACGAATGTGGCGACCTTTGCAGTCAACTTTGCGTATTTTACCACAGATGAGTTTGAAGAGACCACATCTTCTCAACCTGGCGGCACGGGACGCATGGCCACAGCGGGCGATATGGCTGTTGGTCTGACCATTGCCAAGCAGGTGACGGATAAGTTGAGTGTGGGTGGTAATCTGCGTTGGGTTCAGGAAGACCTGGATTTGCAATCGTATTCCTCGTATGATATAGATTTTGGTACGCTCTTTTACACGGGCTTTCATTCCACGCGTTTGGGTATGTCGATGCGCAACTTGGGCGGCGACCAGGACGTGATTGGTCAGAAAGCGCGTTTCCCGATGGTGTTCAATCTGTCGGGTGCTGCTGAAGTCTATGGGAATCTGGGTGATCCGCTGTCGCTCACGATAGCCGTTGAACAGATGTTCTTCACGGATTCGATCAACCGTTATCACTTTGGCGCGGAAGCATGGGTTCAGAACATGCTGGCGTTGCGCGGTGGTTACAAGATCGGTTATGATTCCGAATCGTGGACAGTGGGTGCAGGCTTGCGCCAGACGTTGGGCGACCAGAGTGTGGGTGTGGATGTTTCGTATTCAAGGGCTGAGGCACTTGATGAATATCCGATTCGCGTCTCTGTTGGCATCGGCTTCTAAGTGAAGCTCTCCCACCAGATACACAAAAGGCTGCGGTCGAAAGATCGCAGCCTTTTTTATTTTCATTACCGCCTTTATCGGTGTATTTAACCGCCTGCATTGGTCTTTATCACCAATATCAGGCGATTTTTTTGTGTCTTAAAATCTTTATTTATATAAAAAACAACAAGATAGAATCTGAATGAT
>VXRD01000044.1:0-6883 GCA_009838845.1 Gemmatimonadota bacterium
ATGAATATGCGTGTACTGCATGCGAGCACGAATTTGAAGCTTTTCACTCCATCACCGCCGATCCCATTCGCCTGTGTCCCGAATGCGGCGAGCAAAAGGTCGAGCGTCTCATTAGTGGCGGCGCGGGGTTGATCTTTAAGGGATCGGGTTTTTACATCACCGATTATCGAAGTGAAGGATACAAGGAAGCAGCTAAAAAGGATAAAGAAGCAGCCAGCGGCAAAAAATCTGACAAAAAGAAATCAGAGACTAAAAAGACCTCTGAATCAAAAAGCTCGGATACCAAAGCAGCATAAAAAATAGAAATTATATTCTATCATGTCCCGTGCTCTGACATGGGAGCCAAACAAGGAGAATCTACATGAGCAACGTAATAGGCATTGATCTGGGAACGACCAACTCTTGTGTCGCTGTGATGGAAGGCGGCGACCCGGTTGTTGTTCCAAATTCAGAAGGGGGACGGACCACGCCCTCTGTCGTTGCATTCGCACAGGATGGGGAGCGCCTCATTGGTGAGGTTGCCAAAAGGCAGGCTGTGACCAATCCGACCAAGACCATTTATTCTATCAAGCGGTTTATGGGGCGTCGCCGAGAAGAGGTGAGCACTGAGATTTCCGAAGTGCCTTACACGGTCACGAGTGACGCCAATGGGCTGGCATCTGTACAGCTCGACGACAAGACATATACCCCGCCCGAGATTTCGGCGATGGTGCTTCAAAAGATGAAGCAAACCGCTGAAGATTATCTCGGTGAAACCATCACGCAGGCCGTGGTCACAGTTCCCGCATATTTTAATGATGCACAGCGACAGGCCACCAAAGATGCTGGCAAAATTGCTGGCCTCGATGTATTGCGCATTGTCAATGAACCAACGGCTGCATCACTGGCTTATGGGCTGGACAAAAAGAGCGATGAAAAAATCGCGGTTTTCGATCTCGGTGGCGGCACATTTGATATTTCCATTCTCGAACTGGGCGATGGCGTTTTTGAAGTCAAATCCACCAATGGCGATACCCATTTGGGTGGAGATGACTTTGATCAGCGCGTTATTGACTTTCTGGCTGAGGAATTTTTAAAAGAAAATAGCGTGGATTTGCGCCAGGATCCCATGGCTCTGCAACGCCTGAAAGAAGCGGCAGAAAAAGCCAAGTGCGAATTATCGACTTCCGCATCTACCGACATCAATCTGCCGTTTATCACAGCCGATGCATCTGGACCCAAGCATCTCAATGTCAACCTGTCGCGCGCGCGATTTGAGCAACTCGTCGATGACCTCGTCCAGCGCACGAAAGGGCCTTGTGAACAGGCTATTCGGGATGCCGGTCTTTCGGCTTCTGATATTGACGAAGTGATTCTGGTGGGCGGTTCAACGCGCATCCCCAAAGTACAGGAAATTGTGCAGGAAGTTTTTGGCAAAGAGCCTAACAGGGGGGTAAATCCCGATGAAGTTGTCGCCATTGGTGCGGCTATTCAAGCGGGTGTGCTCTCTGGAGATGTGACCGATGTGCTATTGCTCGATGTGACGCCGCTCTCGCTGGGTATTGAAACGCTCGGCGGCGTGATGACGCGCCTTATTGATCGCAACACCACAATTCCATCGAAAAAGGCCGAAGTGTTTTCAACTGCTGCCGACAGCCAGCCTTCGGTGGAGATTCACGTCTTGCAGGGCGAGCGCGATATGTCAGTAGATAATCGCACCATTGGTCGGTTCCATCTCGATGGTATTCCGCCTGCACCGCGCGGTGTGCCGCAAATTGAAGTCACATTTGACATCGATGCAAATGGTATTCTCAATGTTTCGGCAAAGGACAAGGGCACGGGCAAAGAGCAGAATATTCGCATCGAAGCATCGTCGGGATTGTCAGACGCAGAAATTGATAAAATGGTCAATGACGCACAGGCGAATGCCGCCGAAGATAAGCAGAAACGCGAGGCTGTGGAAATCAAAAATGCGGCCGAGCAGCAGGTGCATCAGACCGAAAAACAGATGGAAGAGATGGGTGACAAGGTCAGCGCTGAGACGAAGGCCAAAGTGACAGAGGCTGTTGACAAGGTCAAAGACGCCCTCAAGGGAGATAATGTCGATGCGATTAAATCGGCGAATGAAAATCTCACCCAGGTCTGGCATCAGGTTGCGAGTGAACTCTATCAGCAAGCTTCAGCAGAGGAGGGGCCCCAGGGTGCGCCAGGAGAACCTCCGTCAGGTGGTGCAGAAGGTCCCAAACAAAGCGATGATGGGGCTGTTGATGCTGAATATGAAGAAGTTGTGGATGATAAGAAGAAGTAAAGGTTGGATATCACAATAAAACGCCGAGGGCAAAAAGTCCTCGGCGTTTTTGTTTGCGTAGGGGAGCGCTAATCACGACGCTTTTTCGATTGTCACGCGAATTGCACTCAGGGGTTTGATGAACCGGAACCTGACGGTTTTGCTGCGCGTGTCGAATCCGCCTGTGCCAACATCCTGGCTCGACAATTCCCGCAAAAAGTTTGCGACCCAGGTTGTGTCGCGTTGCCATTGTGGTACGGCATTTCGGATAAACAAGCGCACGAGGTCTGCATTGCGGTTCAAGTCGGCATCGGATATATCGAGCACGGTTACCATAATTTCGGATCGCAACAAATCGACTTCTGGACCCCAGAACTCCAGTACGACTTGTCCGCTGCCCGTTGCGCCAAAATGGCGCGGCTGACCCTCGAGGGGATCCACTTCTTCCAGTATCATATCATCGGGCATGCCCGCAATCATGCCATCAATGGATAGGGCGCCGGGAGATGGTGGCGTTACCTGGGTTGCTGGCGTCTCTTGCGGTTCAGTTGCAGGCTGAGTAGGGCGCGCTGCAGGCCGCTTTTTTCGGGTGCTTGAAGAACGACGTGCGAGGTCTTTTTGCAAAGCTGCACGCACGGCTGCGGCGTCTCCGACATAATTGCCGTGTACCCATCCCTCGATTTTTCCATCTGTGCGTACACGTAACCAGGGATTGGCTTTTTCAAAAATCTCCAGTTCACGACCGCGCTGCAAGCGCTCAACCACCTGCGATTTTGTCGTTGGCTTCTCGCGCAAATTCAGAATTGCAGCGGTGACATAGACTGTTTCTTTAGGTAATAGAAAATCGCAACCGCTTAAACTTGCCGTGAGTACACAAAAAAGGCCGACAGAAAATCGGTCGGCCAAAAACTTAGACCTCACCATCAATCATCCCTCCTCAAAACCCTTGTAGATATTTTTTCTGGATTGAAAATATCGGAAATGCGATTGCGGTCAAGGATTAAATTCTACTTTAATCCAAATACGTCATTTGTGAAGTTTGAGGCCACTTGCATTGTTCGGGGGCATTTGTCGCGCTTGCCCATTCCCGAATGACTTCCAGATCCCTTCTTTTTTCCTGCATTTTTTTCGCAACCCACTCAGGATCCCAGCCATCCAGCACTTTTGCTGTCAGTTCTTCCCGAATCGCCTGACAATCTTCGTCGTTCGCCCGATTGTGCAATTCCTCTGGATCTTCGGATAGATTGAATAATTGCGGATCATAGCCATGATAGTAAATTAGTTTCCAATCGCCCTGTCGAATCATGCGCTGGTAATGGCCTTCGTAGATACAGTATTCTGAAAAAGCAATATCTTCCCATGTATCCACTTCACCGCGAAGCAATGGCAACAGGCTGCGCCCGCGCGAATGGGGCAATTCGGGTGTTCCCAATGCGTCGAGCATGGTTGCATTTAAGTCCAATGCGCTGATGACACAGTTATTGACCTGTCCTTTGGGCAGCGCATCGGGCCATGAAATAATTGCCGGTACTCGAACGGACTCTTCGTAAAATGTTCGCTTCATCCACAATGCTTTTTCGCCCACATGTTCGCCGTGGTCTGATGAATATACGATCATTGTGTTCTGTGCAAATCCATTCCTTTCTAATGCCTCCAAAAGTTGTCCGATCATGCGGTCCATCGCCGTGACCAGTGCCCAGTAAGCTGCGCGGGCGCGCGTGGTGTCGGTATCTTCAATTTCCAAAAAACGGTTTCGGTTTCGCCACCATTGGAAAAAGGGATGTGACTCATCGCCTGTTGGTTTGGGATGTTTTGGAGGCGTAATCACGTCGATGTACTGATCGTAATCTGCTTTTCGCGCAATATAAGGCGAGTGTGGTAGCATATATCCCACGTGCAAACAAAAGGGGGTATCCGTTTGTCCGCTGCGTTTTCTTATGCCTTCTCGATTGATAAAATCAACTGCTGACGCTGTCACATCTTCATCGTGTACTTCGTAACTGCTCTGGCCTGCACCTGATTTTTGAACCGATTGGATTAAGTTGCTGGGGGCATCGCCTGTGCCCGGGTAATTCGAAGAATGATCTCCAATGGGACGATCCACATACCCGTGCAACTGATCTGTGCCCAGGGCGTGCATGCGGCCTATGAGCACGGGGTGGTAGCCAGCCGCGCCCATTGCATGCGCAAGGGTTGGCCGTCCCGAATCCAGAATGTGATGGTTGGTCCACACTTCATTTTCATAAGGATACCGTCCCGTTAACATCGACATCCGCGATGGCGTGCATACAGGCGATGGACAATAGGCATTGTTAAATCTCACCCCCTGTGCTGCGAGGGCATCCAGATGGGGTGTTTGAACGAGTGAATCGCCATAACAGCCGAGTACTTTTGGGCTGTGCTGGTCTGAGTGGATGTAGAGCAAGTTTGGTCGGGTCATGTTTGAGTCCTTTCACTGGTACACAGAAGGCAGGCAGCGGTTGCCCGTGCCTGCCATTATTTTCTCAATTAAGAGTGAGACAGCTATTTCTCACTCGCAGCCACTGTATTTACCAATCGTCCAATACCCGAGATCTCAATTTCTACCTTGTCACCTGGTTGCATATAGGTGCCCGTTGTATCGCCCACGCCCGAAATTGTGCCTGTGCTGATCAGATCGCCCGGTTCGAGTGTGATGATTGCCGAGATGTATTCGATAATTTTATCTACGGGATACAACATTTGTCCCGTGTTGTTGTGTTGCTTGCGGTCGCCATTTACATACGTGCTGATGTCGAGGGTGTGTGGATCTGTAATTTCGTCTGAGGTTACAATCCACGGTCCCTGGGGTGCAAAGGTGTCCAGCCATTTGCCGTTTAACCAGTCAAACCATTCATCTCTTGGTCGGCTATCCGTGCGCTTTTTGATTTGCAACATGCGCTCTGAGACATCGTTCATGACGGTATAACCCGCGACATAATCCAGCGCGTCTTCTGCCTGTACGCCTTTTGCTTCTCGGCCTATTACGACGGCCAATTCGCCTTCCCAATCTACGCCTCTTGCGATGGGGGGGATCAAAATTTGATCGCCCGGTCCAATTACTGTCGATGTTGGGGGCTTCATAAATACGCGCGGCGTTTCCTTGTCCTGAATTTGCATCTTGGTCGTGCCGCTTTCTTCAATGTGATCCTGATAATTGCCCGCCAGGCAGAATAATTTGCGCGGATTGGGCATTGGTGCGCTCAATTTGACGTCGCTGACGGCAAAGCTGGTCTCGCCATCCGGTGTGCCATTCAAACGCTTTTCAGCATCAGCCGCCGCCTGTTGTGCCGCAGACCGTCCTTCTGCTCCGGCTTCGAGAAGGGTCAGCATATCCGTGAAAAAGGGAGGGTTTTCCGATTGGGCTAATGCGCTGTCTGCTGCGGCGAGATCGACGATAATCGAATCATTTGCGACGACTGCGCCAATGGATTCTGCACCGCCGACTGAATAAGTTGCGAGTTTCATGTTTTCTCCTTGTGCGAATGCTCAATGACTGGTAAACGACAATGGGAATGTCGGTTCTTGTGTCTGCTTTTGGGTGGGGGTTTCAATCTTTTGATGATAATATTCTTCGACGAATTGCGCCAGATTTTTGCTCGCCTCTTCAAAGACTATTTTGCCCTTTTCTGCGGTTGCCTTTTCCGCCTCGCCCATCACGCCCGAATCTGTATATTGACTCGTCCATTCAATGATTCCCACAGGTCCTCTGCTGAACAGATCGGTCCAGACAAATTTGGATCCTCGCTTATTGGTCCTGGCGATTTCGCTCTTGATTTTATCCTTGCGCACGCTTTCTGGAGACAAATGGAGCAACATGGATGTTTCCAATTCGCCCGCATGCGAACATCCGCCGGGAAATACGCTTTCGCGCCATTCTTTGTCAAAGTCCGGATCAACCTTGAGCAATTGCCACCACGAGCAGAAAGCACAACTCGCGTCTGTTTCTACGATTGTGCGCCGGGCGACCATTTCGACCAGGTTGTGGTTGGAACCGTGTCCGTTGACGAGGATCATTTTTTTAAAGCCGTGATAGGCAAGGCTTTTGCAGATGTCCAGCAGGTACTGAATGAAGTGTTCGTAGTGTATATTCAGCGAGCCGGGAAAATCCATGACGTGGTGTACATAGCCATAACTCACGGGCGGTAGCACCAGGCTGTATTCCGGTTTTAAGCGCGCGCCTTCGGTCGCCACGGCATTGGCACATAGATGATCGACTTTCAAGGGCAAGTGATGCCCGTGCTGTTCGACTGCGCCGGTTGGAATAATCGGAATTTTTCCCATTTCCACAGCTTCGTTCACTTCGGGCCAGGTCAGTTCGTCAAATTTGTAAATATCTTTTACAGAAGCCATTTTTTTACCTTTCATTGTCATTTGCGGATGGAGACCTTGCCGCCACTCGATTCTGTCACTTTGACGGGTGTTGCGCCGCCGCGCACCACGATGTCGCTACCAGAGTTGGCATGGGCGTTTACAGTTTCTGTTACAATAACGGTGATATCGGCACCACTGGAAGCCCGTAGATTGCCATGCTGGCAAGAGAGATCGCTCGCTTTCACATTGGCACCACTGGTCGCTTTGATGTCTAATTTCTCACAA